>SXVE01000137.1 GCA_005790265.1 Acidobacteriota bacterium
AAAGATCAACGCTTACTTAAAATCCGTTCCGGCTGACGCGTTTGCGGAAAATAACGGCGAATGGGCAATCTATCGTCCCGACCTTGAGCGCGTGATTCCCATCGTGACCGAAAAAAACGATCAGTATAAAGTGGAAATCGCTCGCCGTTTCGCCTCGCCCGCCGAAGAAAAACTTCTGAAAAAAGCCGAAGCTGTCTATCACGCGCCGGAAATAAGCTCGAAAGAATTATTTCGAGACTGGAAATACATCGCGCAGGATTATATCGAATTGCCGAGCGGCGAGCCGCATTGGTGGAATGGTTTCAATGATTCAAATCTGGGCACCGATGTTGTGACAACCGCCGCCGTTCTATATTATTACAACCGCTCGCAAGCCTTTCGCGCTGCTAACGGCAAAGTTTCCGGCAACGGTTTTAAGTTTATCCGCTCGAATTTCAAATACGACGCCGCGATTGAAAAGAAAGCGAAATACGAACGCGCGGGAAAAACATTTTCCGACGTGTACGTCGCCGATTTGACGCTGACTTGGGGGCAAACGTGCGGCGGTTTGTGCGGCAGCGGCTTTACGCGCAATAAAATCGTCGTCATCAGCGGCGCGGGTGAAATATTAGGAATGTTTTTGGACGCGGAAATCAACAATCAATTCTGGGTGAGCTGAGATTTTGATTTAACGTTTGTTCAAAAGCCGCAAAATCGCCTCTGCCGCGCGTTGCGACGCGCCGCCGTCGCCCAATTTTTCGACGACTTTGGCGAGTTCGCGGCGCATTTCGCGGTTTGTTTCCGGTTCAAGCAGGCGAAAAAGTTCGGCGGCGAGTGCTTGCGCGGTGAAATCTTTCTGAATCAGTTCGGCGGCGAGGCGTTTTTCGGCGATTAAGTTGACGAGTCCGAAGTGTTCGACGTTAATCAGCGGGCGCAGCAGCGCATAATTGAGCGCGGAGCCTTGATAAACGACGACAAGCGGCGTTCCGATGATGCCGGTTTCGAGCGTCGCCGTTCCGCTGGTGACCGCCGCCGCGTCAGATGCGCCCAAAACTTCGTGCGTTTCGTCGTGCGCGACGATTAACGAGTCGGGCGGGCGGATATTTTTCGCATTCAGCTCGGCGATGGCAGCTTCGACTTCCGCCATTTTCCGTGTCGCGGCGAGCGCGACGACGAATTGCAGTTGATTTGTCTGATTCAAACCGTTACCGGCGCGTATTTGCCGGTTCATCAGCGCGGCGGTTTCGAGCAATACGGGAAGAATGCGCGCGATTTCCTTGTGCCGACTGCCGGGCAAGAGCGCGATAATCGGTTTTGTTTCGTCCAAGCCGTGTTTGCGGCAAAATTCGGCTTTTGTCAGCTTTGCCGCGACTTGATGTGCGGTCGGATTGCCGACATATTCGACGTTTTCGACGCCTTCTTTGGCGTACCAGCTTTTCTCGAACGGCAGAATCGTCAGCAGCAAATCAACGTAGCGGCGCACGGTTTCAACGCGGTATTTTCTCCACGCCCACAGCTGCGGCGAAATGTAATAAACGACTTTCACGCCCTGTTTGCTCAATGATTTGGCGAGTTTGAGATTGAAATCGGGGAAATCAACGAGAATCGCGGCGTCGGGCGAGCGGCGCGCCGATTCTTTTTTTAATTTTTTGAACGCGCGCCAGAACATCGGCAGCGCGCGCGCGATCTCCGGCAGACCGACGATGGCGAAATCGTCCGCCGCAACGACGGTTTCGACGCCGACCGCGCGCATCTTCGCGCCGGTCGCGCCGAAAAACTCAAAATCAACGTGCGGCGCGGCGACGCGCATCGCGTCAACCAATTTCGCCGCGTGCGCATCGCCCGAAGCTTCGCCCGCCACGATCAGAATCCGGCGTGTTTCCAGGTGTTTCTGCATTTATTAATCATTGCCGAACACAAATCTTTCGCCGTTCGGCAGCGCAATCACAGCGGCGGCGGCGAATTTTCGCGCATTGCGCGCCGTAATGCTGTAATCGCCGCCGCTTAGAGATGTTCGCTCAATGATAAATGATATTCGATATTTGCGAAACGACAACCATTTGCGATTTTCGCGGCATCAAAGCAGTTGTTTTTCAAAGCATATTTACACATAAGACTTTAGTTGCTTGCAGAACACTTTCTTTACCTTTAAAATGCAATCTTTTGTGCAGATAAAAAAAGGGTAAATTCTACTTTCTGTTAATGCCCGCAGTTAATTTTTAAAAAATCACTTTCTGGAGAATTACGTGAACTTTCGCATTCTTGCATTATTTGTCATCATCACCGTTTTCGGAGCGTTTCAGACCGCAAACGCGCAGCAAATTGATACCGTTATCGGACAATTTACTAATTCGCCTGCCGAATCTTTCGCCGGCGGCGTCAGCGGCAACGGGCGTTTTGTCGTGATCGAATCGCGCGGCAACATCGCGACCGTCAATCCGCGAAACACCGACGGCAACCGCGAAATTTTTCTGTTTGATTACGCCCAGCGGCGCATTTTTCAGATTACCGATACGCAGCCGCTACTGACGAACGCGGCAAATTCTCCGACGTTTGACAATATCAGAGTCGAAATTCTCAATATTCGTCCGGTCATCAGCAATGACGGACGCTGGATCGCTTTCGGTTCCAACGCGACCAACAGCGCGACGACCAATCCGGGCAATTTCAATCCGAATCCGTTTGCGGAAACCGACAAAGCGGCGCTGGCGGCGGACGGCAATACGGAAATGTGGCTTTATTTGGTTCCGGCGGCTCCGGCGGCGGATTTAGCTTCGGGCGCGGAATTGCCTTTGACCGATTTAAGTTTAGGAAGTTTTACGCGCGTCACAAATACACCGGCGAGCCGCGCGGCAGTGGCGGCAACGACAACGACCGGCGCTTTTATTTCCGACGACAATCACGACGCTTCGATCAATGATGACGGAACTGTGATCGCTTTTTCTTCGACGCGCAATCTGGCA
>SXVE01000138.1 GCA_005790265.1 Acidobacteriota bacterium
AACGCCGTTTTCGCTGTCGCGCAGCTGATAGCACATTATTTCGCAGCCGTTATCGAGCTGAATTGAAAACCAATCCCAGCCTTTTTGCCGGTCAGTCGGCGTCCAGGTGCCGAATTCTCTGTCCATCCACGCCGAGCCGGTAAAATGTTCGATTTCGCCACCGTTGATAATATCGCCTTCCATTTCCATTCGCGTGTAGGAAAAATAGCGCGACGCTTCGCCTTCATCTTTAAATGAGACGCCGTCTTTATTTACGCCGTTGAGAATAACCGGTTTTTTCGGCTTGAGCGTCGCTTCAAAAACAACGTCCTGGCTCGTCGTCGCGCGCAAAACGTGCGTTCCGTGCGATTCGCGCAAAGACCAATCACCGAGACGCAAATGAAAATGATTCTCGCTTGCCGATGCCGGATAATCGAAAAACCCGTTGGCGCTTTTGCGGTGCGCGTAGCGAAATTTCTTTTCCGAAACGTCGGTCAGCGCGAAGTGCGCGAAATAAATCGGATTTCCGAGCAATCGCAAGGGAACCAGTGAAAATTTATCTAAATCGGTGCGCCGCTTAAAAAACACCAATTCAAAACCGAATTGTTTGCCCGAATCGGTCTTAAAATGTCCGGTGTAATACCACCATTCGGTTTGCGCGTTTTGATGCGCTGATAAATCACGCGGCAACTCGACCGCGTCGAGTTCGGTTCCGTCGCGCAGCGTGTCCGCTTTGCCGAGAAAAGCGTCGGCGACGCCTTCCAAAAAATCGTGCGCCGTTTTTTCGGCTGTCGCCAAATAATCCTGAAATGTCGCCTGAAAAGTTTTTTCTTCGCTCATTGCCATTTTACCGCCTTGAATTAAATTTGATATTTAAATCTATAGCAATTTTGGAACAGTCGAAGCAAATTGAAATTCGATGAAAGTTGGCGAAATCTGATAAATGAGGAGTGAGGTTAAATTCAAGCCGCAAATTACTGTTTGGTCGAATTAAGATGCGTTTTCACATCCACGCTTTGAATTCTGAAAACGACGCGCACCGAATCCGAACGCTGATCCATATTTGCCGGAACAAACGGCGGCGCGTAAGACGCATCGGTTTTTAAGGCTTTTTCCAACTCGTAAACCGCGCGGCGATTTTTCGACGGTTCGACGACTTCGGCGATTTGCGCCAAACCGTCGCCGAAAACATCAGCGACGACGACGACTTCTTCATCTTTCATATTTCCGCGCACCAGCGATTTGGTCAGCGCGACGAGCGCGCCCTGCGGATTGATGCTCGGCGATTCGGCTGAAATCGCCAAACGCGTCTGCGCGTATTCGGTCGGCGTTAAATCAAAGTCTTTCGCGTTATTTGAGCGGCTCGCGTCGGCGATTAGAACCGGAGAATTTGAGCGCGATTCGAGTTGCGCCGTTTCGCCGGATCGGTCAATCTGCGCCGCCGAAAGCAGACTCCACAACAATGTAAATCCGAGAATCAGCGAAGCGAAAGCGCCGACGCCGAAAGGCATCACGCGCATTTTGAGCCATTCGCCGAACTGTTCCGAAGTGATTTTCGACGGCGGTGCAGCGGCAACTGTGTGCAGTTCGCTTGCGACTGCCGCGCGCACCGAATTAAGCGCGCTTGCTGTCATCTCCGGTCGGCGAAAAGCGCGCAGAGCGTTTCTGATTTCCTGAAAATCGGCTAACTTTTGGCGGCAGACGGGACAAAACGCCAAATGAGACTCGGCGGCGGCGCGTTCGTCGTCATTGAGAATATTGTCCGCGTAAATCGGCAAATTAAGTTGTAAATCTTCACATTTCATTTTTCTATGACGAAAACTTAAGATTTGCTTTGATAATTTCTATTAAATTAAAAATATCAAAAACAAATCTTGAATTTTCGGTAAAAGTGAATAACTGACTGACCCCGGCTGTTTTCCGTTTATTGAAAACAACGCTCGTGTTTAGTTGAGAATCAGGCAGCGTTTTTCTTCGTTTGGCGGCAGTTACAGGTTGTTGTTGGTCTGTTTTCAAATAAATGCCGATCCGAAAAAGAAGCGTCTGCCTCAAACTCGCGCAAACATTATCGTTTTTCTTGACCTCTCGTTTGGCACCGATTTTTTCCAAGATTAAAACCGGGGCGAGTCAATTATTCACTTTTTTCAGGTTTTAAGATCGAATACAAAACTGATTTTGCGTTCTTGAACTTTGAATCTTAAATCCTGAATTTTCAAAGACCGTGCAATTTTTTTCTCAGTTCGTCGCGACCGCGCGCGATGCGCGATTTTACCGTTCCGAGATTCGTTTCGAGCGCCAGTGCGATTTCTTCGTATGAAAGTCCTTCGATATCGCACAAGATGATCGTTTCGCGGTAAACTTGCGGCAGTTCGGACAATGCTTTCTTCAAAGCCTTTTCGCGTTCGCGGCGAAGCGTGTCGTCTTCAGGACTCGCGCAATTGCTCGAAAAAGTTTCCGACAAAGGCGTTCCGGTTTCGTTTGAAGATTCATCAAGCGAAATCGTGTTTTGCCGGTTGCGCCGTTTCCACCACCGAAAACGGTTGCGCGATTCATTAACTGCAATGCGAAACAGCCAGGTTTTCAATTCCGCATCGCCGCGAAATTTGCGAATCGCTTTGAGCGCATTCAAAAAAGTTTCCTGCGTTAAATCGCGCGCTTCTTCGGAATTTTCCGTTAAATGAAACAGCAGTGCATAAATGTCTGCTGAATATCTGGTTACCAAAACATCGAAAGCGTTCGCATCGCCCGACTGCAATTTTTCAATAAACTCTATTTCGGCGGCTGAACGGGCAGAAACAGTGCTTGCCGCCAGTGCGACATTTCCCAAGTCTTCCTCGTCAAGCGTGATTGACTTACTGAAGAACATATTCCGCCTTTTTGCCTTCCCAATCAGAGAAAAATTCAAACTGCTCACCCGCTTTTTCGGCGAATTATTATATTAGACACCGATTATAAAAAATTGTTCCCGGAAAATGAAAAATATTTTTCGCGCCGGTTATTTCGGCAAAAAACGCTCATTTTTTCGATATTTGCCCAGCCGCTTCGTTCGCTTAATTTTCTCGCCGTAAAAGAAACAGCCGATATTTTCGCCTTTTTAGTCAACTTACTTGCTCTCATCTTCGTTTTGAGATAAATTGACTCTTTTGGAAAAAATCCTTTTCAGACAACTATACAACGATTCAGCAATTATAAATTGCAAGTTTTACAACAATGGCACGAAAAAAAAGAATAATCGAAGAGACAGTTTTACCAACCGAACAGCCGAAAGAGAACATCGCATACCAGGATGCTTTTCAATCGAACGTGAATCGCCGCATTGAAGACGCCAGCCGTCAATTTGAAGGCAAAGGGAAAAATCTGCTTTACGCGCTTGCCGCAATCGCCGTTTTGGCGATTTTAATCGGTATTTTTTACACCTGGAATCGGCGTTCCGGCTCGACGGCGCTGACGGCGCTCGGCAAAGCGATTGAAACTTCGCAGGCGCAGGTTTCCGAATCGCCGCTTCCCGCCGGAGCAACTGCCAAATCGTTCAAAACCGAAAAGGAACGCGCCGAAGCCGCGATTAGTGAATTTCGGGAAGTGACCAAATACGGCGGAGACGTTGGCGAAAAAGCGAAATATTTTATCGCCGTTAATCGGCTTCAGCTAGATCGCGCCGCCGGAATTCAGGAACTCGACGCGTTATCGAAATCAAGCGGCGAAATCGGCACGATGGCGAAATTTGCTCTCGCGCAGGCGAAAGCGGGCGACGGGAAGAACGACGAAGCCATTGCTCTTTACAACGATCTCGCCAAATTAGACAATCCGATTGTCGCCAAAGATACGATCAATTTTGAGCTGGCAAAACTTTACGACGCGCAGGGCAAAAAGCAGGAAGCCGCCGATCTTTACTACAAAATTGCAAAAGCCGGATCGCAGGCGAAAGACCTCGACGGAAACGCGGTTCCGCTCACTCAAACGGCGCGTGAAGCGCGTCAAAAGCTAGCGGCGATCAGCCCTGACCGCGCCAGCGAAATTCCGGAAGGCGACGCTCCGGCACAGTACAATTTCTAAAAGAACAGTTTAATTTCCGCTAAAAATCGCTGTTGATTGAGTAATTTAAATTATTCAATCAACAGCGATTTTTTAGTAGAGCGGAAATAAATTTGAAAAAAACTGCGGAATTAGGTATTTCTTTAACTATCGGACAAATTAAACACAGGGAAAATTTTTCTATTTTGAGTAACGTCGCAGCCGTAAAAACGGCGCCGGTTGTCGTTGAACAATCAGGCGCAAACACATTTTCCGACGAGAAAATCACTATTCGCGTTTCACCGAATAACTATTTTATCGCGCTGTTTTTGGCGACGTTTTTCACCGGGCTGCTCGTTTATCTCGAAAGAGATTGGCTGGCGCTGACGTTATTTGCCGCTGCGTGGATTCTGATTCCGTTTTTTCTCTGGACGGATCGCATCGAATTCGCCGGAAAAAAAATTTGGCGCACCGGCGTTCTGCCGAATTTGTGGAGTTTGATTAATGGTTCGCGTTCGCGTCTGCGGCTAACGGAAATCGAGCAGATCGAAACGCAGGCTCTGCGCGCACTCAAACGCGGCGGAAATGTTTTTTATCGTTACCGCACGACGATTCGCGGCAAAAACGCTCAATTTTCATTCGCTTCCGGCGGAGAAGATTACCGGCGAATGGTTAAAAAGATTTTCGCCAATTTGCCGGAAAATATTCTCGATAATCGCTCAATCGAGCTGCGCGATTATTTAGCCGAACCGAAAGAAACTTTGATGAAAGCCGAATTTGCGCACATTCCATCGGCGGAAGTGCTGGAAAATTCATTCGGCGAAAATTCACGAATAAAGCACGCCAAGAAAAACATTCTAAGCGAAGAAATAGAAAAAGCCGATTATTTGCACCGTTTAGCAAACGAGCTGCGGCTTTCCGGTTATCTTTTGCAGGCGCTCGAAGCGTTTCGCCGCGCGTTGCTGATTAATCCGGCGGACGCGCGTTTGATTTGGGATTTCGCGCGCTGTCTCAATTCGTTTGCCGGTTCCGAACGCAGTGCGAAATTGCAGCGAAAATCGCTGGCGGCGTTGCGACTTGCCGAACGCCGAGCGCAAGGCGACAACGATTTGCTCGCGCGGCTCGGTGAAAGTTATTTTCAATTCGGCGATTATCAGCGAGCGAAAAGCGTATTTCAAAGAACTTTGGAAGCGGCTGAAGAAAGTTTTCGCTCGGTCAGAGGTTTGGCGGAAATTTCTCTGCGCGAAGGAAAAATCGCGCACGTTATTCATCATTTTGCGGCGGCAAATCGTTTGGCGGAAACAACGGCGCTTAAACGCTGGACGCAAAACGAATCCGAATATTTCGCGCGGCTCAATGCCGACGAAGAATATATGGAAATGGAAATCAGCCGCGTCAATTTGATTGAAACGCTGGAAAGTTCAAAGAAAACCGTTTTGAAAATCGCATTATTTTCATTTCCGCTTATTTTATTCGGAGTTTTGCTCGAAGA
Source organism: Acidobacteriota bacterium (assembly GCA_005790265.1). Taxonomy (GTDB): domain Bacteria; phylum Acidobacteriota; class Blastocatellia; order Pyrinomonadales; family Pyrinomonadaceae; genus SXVE01. The sequence goes on from SXVE01000138.1 coordinate 5,483, forward strand.
AAATTCAGTCGCTAACGTCGGTTGGGCAACATCGAGCATTAGCTTGACTGCGTGGGTCGTGATAATTATCAGCCAGAGATTGCTCGCCGACCGAATTCCGTATGATGCTTTTGAAGAAGATGAATAATAGCGCAAAAAACAGCAAATAATATTTAACTGCGAAAAACGAAAAAAGGAAACGGGCAAAATTAAATGCTCGTTTCCTTTTTTCATTTTTCAGCTGAGTTTTACTCGGACGCTTTTTTCGAACGCGGTTTTTTCTCAGTTGCGTCAGTTTTTTTAACGCCGGTGGATTTCGACGCTTTTTCCGTATTTTTCACTGCTTTTGCCGGTTTGTCAGCTTTGGTTTGCACTGCCGCGCTGCTGTTTTCGGTTTTCGCCGGATTGAGCATCGCCGACCAGCGAAGTTCGGGCGTTGAAGCACCTTCTTCCAACTTTTTGAAAATAAAATCGGTCATCGCGCTGACGATCCAATTGTGATTGTATTCGCCGACCGAAGCGAGTTCGGCGTCAGGTGCCGGATTCATAAAATCAATCGCGTACGGAATGCCGTCTTTGATGGCGAATTCGACCGTATTTAAATCATATCCGAGCGCTTTGCAAATCGTGATTACGTCGCGTTCGACGCGCGCGTGCAGTTCCGGAGAAAGATAATCGTCAACGTTAACGTACTGCATTCCCGAAAGATACGGTTTCGACGGATCATACGGCATAATCAAAACTTTTTCCTGACCGACGCAGTAG
>SXVE01000139.1 GCA_005790265.1 Acidobacteriota bacterium
ACGTCGGCGAAATCGTCAAATCTGTTGATGCTGATCAAACGAAACCGACTTACGCCGTCGCGAAATCGTCGGGAATGACGGGCGGGCGAACGGGTTTTAGCGTTTCATTGGGAACCGTACCGAATTATTCGGATTCGACCGACGGAATGCTGATTGACGCAGTGCGCGACGATTCTCCGGCGGCGCGAGCGGGAATAAAAGCGGGCGACAAAATCGTCAAACTCGCCGGACGCGACGTGCGCAATGTGCAGGATTACACGTTCGTTTTGGGCGAATTGAAAGCGGGCGAAGAATACGAAGTTGTCGTCGCGCGCGCGGCGGAAAAACTGACTTTGAAAATCGTTCCGGCGGCGCGAAAATAGAAGAGACGCGGCGGAAAAGAGGCGCGGCGAAGAGGAGATTTTTGATGGATTCGGTTAAGTTTTGTAAATTTCACGGGTTTGGAAACGATTATATTGTTATTGAAAATGATGAGTTAAAATCAATCGGCGATTTGGGCGCGTTCTCCGAAAACATTTGTCATCGCAATACGGGAGTCGGCGGCGACGGCATTGCGGTTTTGGAGAAATTAAACGATTCAGACGCCGATTATTCGTGCCGCATCATCAACCCGGACGGCAGCGAAGCTGCGTTTTCCGGCAACGGCACGCGCTGTGCGGTTGCGTATCTTTATTATAAAAATTTCTTCTCGAACGAAAATCTCAGTCTTGCCACAAAAAGCGGCGTCAAAAATTACCAATTATTAAGTCGCGAAGAAAACACTTTCTGGTTTCGCGCCGAACTCGGCAAACCGAAATCAATCGAAAATTACGAATTACAAATTACGAATTACGAGTCAGCCTTTTCCGTCGTCAATGTTGATGTCGGAAATCCGGTGTGCGTGCTTTTTATCGAAAATTTCGATTTTGACTGGCGCGAAATCGGCAAACAAATCGAAACGCACGAACATTTTCCGAATCGCACGAACGTCGTTTTTGTGAAAATAATTGATCGCGAAAACATCGAAGTCCGCATTTGGGAACGCGGCGCGGGCGAAACTTCTTCGTCCGGGACGTGTTCGATTGCGGCGGCGGTCGCCTCAGCTTTTACCGGAAAAACCGAACGCGGCGTTTCCGTTCACGCGCCCGGCGGAACGACCGAAGCGATGTGGCGCGAAACGGACGACGAAATGCTGATTACGGGACGCGCCGATTTGAGCTTTTGCGGCGAGTATTTTTTCTCTTAATCAGCGAGTTGAACAATTCTCGAAGCGTCCTACACGTTTTCGACAATCTGCGTCTAAAAACTGACCATTTGGAACACAAAAATCCGTGTTAAACTTCCCCGCATTAGTAAAACAGACGTTTTAAGCCGGTTAAGCTGTTGATTTTATTGGATTAATCTTTTTGTAAAGTTTTGTCAGAAAAATGGCACGCGCTTTGCTTTATTGTAAAAACGGAAGCGACGCCGATGCGCCGGAAAAGGGGAAAAGCAAAATTTCGAGCGTTGCCGCTGATAAAGTTACAAGAGGAGAAAATAAAATGAACAGAGTGAAAAAATTAGTCAGTTTAGTTGCTTTTTCAATGATGGTTTTGGCGCTGCCGTCGCTCGCTTCGGCACAATGGCGTGATCGCGACGACGATTATAACAACCGCAACGGCGGCTATAATCGCAACGGAAATTACAATCGCAATATTCAGTCAACCGTGCGAAATTTGAAAAATCGCAGTAAAAATTTTGAACGCCAGCTCGACCGCTCGCTCGACAACAGTCGTTACGACGACCGCCGCCGCGAAGATAATCTGAACAATTTAGCGGAAAATTTCCGTCGCGCGACCGAAGATTTGGACGACGCGTATGACAACAATCGCGATTACAACCGCAGTTCGGACGAAGCGCGCCGCGTTCTCGATTTGGGTCGCCAGCTCGACCGCGCAATGAGCCGCTCGCGCCTCGGCGGAAACGCGATCAACGAATGGAACCGCATCAGCCAGGATTTAGACGTGCTCGCGGACGCTTACGGTTACTACAATAACAACAACCGTAATAATCGCAATAACCGTAACAGCCGCAACAATAACGGCGGTTGGAGAAATAATATTCCGTTCCCGTTTCCGTTCTAGTCAACAGTTTTGTTTCGTGCGGTGCGGAAAAATTTGAAGTTTAATCTTTCTGCTTAGCATCTCGGAAAAGTCTGAGTTTAACCGAACTCAGACTTTTCATTTTTTTAAATGGTTCTTACCGGCTGTAACATAAAATTCGGGCGCATTTACGATTTTTCCTTTTGCGTTTAACATTTGATTTATGGTTGGAACGGTTTATTTGGTCGCCACGCCGATTGGAAATTTGCAGGATATTTCGCTGCGCGCCATCGAAACGCTGAAAAAAGTTGATTTGATCGCTTGCGAAGACACGCGACACACGCGCAAATTGCTGACGCATTACAATATTTCAAACAAGCTCGTCAGTTATCACGAACACAATGAAACGGCGCGCAGCGAAGAATTCGCCGAACTTTTACGCGCCGGAAAATCAATCGCCGTCGTGTCTGATGCCGGAACGCCAGCCGTTTGCGATCCGAGCTTTCGCCTCGTCGAAAAAGCGCACGAAATCGGCGCGCCGGTCGTTCCGATTCCCGGCGCAGTCGCTTTTGTGAGCGCTGTCATCGTTTCCGGTTTGCCGACCGACGCGCTTTTTTTCGGCGGATTTCTGCCGTCAAAAAAAAGCGAACGCCGCGCGCGACTTGAAGAAGTCGCGGCGATTCCCGCGACGCTGATTTTTTACGAAACTCCGCACCGCATCGCCAAATCGCTCGCCGACTGCGCGGAAATTCTCGGCAGTCGCAACGCCGCCGTCGCGCGCGAAATCACCAACCTGCACGAAGAAATCATTCGCGGAAAACTCACTGATTTAACAAAAAAAATCACCGAAAATCCGATCAAAGGCGAAATCGTGCTGATGATCGAGCGCGCAAACGTCGCTAGCGCCAACCTCAAA
>SXVE01000140.1 GCA_005790265.1 Acidobacteriota bacterium
GGATTCCAGCTGAAGGAATCGAAGCCGAAAATTTAATCAAAAATCTAATCGCCGACGGCGTTAAACCCGACGACATCTATCTCATTTCGCCGTTCGCTCACGCCGCCGAAAAACTCCGCGTTCTCGGAAGAAAATACGGAATTTACACCGAGCAGAGAAAAAACGCCGGCACGGTTCATACGACGCAGGGCAAACAAGCCAAAGTCGTGATATTAGTTTTGGGCGGCAATTCCGAAAGCGGCGGAGCGCGAAATTGGGCGGCATCAAAACCGAATCTGTTGAACGTCGCCGTCAGCCGCGCCCAAAAGCGTTTATACATCGTCGGCGACCGCGCATCCTGGGCGAAACGCTCGTATTTCAAAACGGCTGTCGCGCGGCTCGCAAATGATCAATCAAACTTTTAGACAATAAATCAGTTAGCAGCATCGAGAAGATTTCTCATCTGGTTAGAACAAACGATTCTTTCGCGTTCTGCTCTCGCGCCGCGTGAACGGGCGCGTGTTTATCGAGCGGTGAGTTGCGCTCTGTCGTCTGCGGGAAACGGCTATGCAGAACGGCGTTTTCTTTCGCCGCTTTATTTTGTTTCGCTTCGATTTTTTCGCTGATTTCGCGGCTTAGAATTTCCGTTTGCAGTTCGATTCCGGCAGAATTAGAAAATCCGATTTTGACAAAATTTTGCCGCAGAATCTCGCCGGTTTGCAACGCTAATTCGCCGCCTTTCAAGTTCTGGTTTTTCTTCAGTAAATCAATCAAATCGGTTTTCACGCCTTCTCTTAAAAGCGCGAGTTTTTCGTTTTTGTCGTAATTCTGCCGAAACTGATTAAGCGTCGCGGCTTCGCGGTCGAGTTTGAAAAAAGCCTCGTGGATTTTCGCCGAATCGTTACTGAACTGAAAAACATTGTGCGCTTGTTCGAGCTGTTTAAAAGTCGTGAGTGCTTGTCTGCCCGCTTCGGTCGGAATTTTGCGATGGTCGGCATCGAGTTCTTTCGGCTCAAGGCGAGCTTTGGCGATCTCGGCGGCTTCAATTTTTATCTGTTCGCGCTCCTCAGCGGAGAAAATCTTGTCGAGATTTAAGGTTAATTCGCTTTCCGAATAACTCACGCCCGCCAAAATTTTCGCCCCTAAGTTTTTTGTCCACAATTCTTTTTCCGCTCTGCCGATTTCAGATTCGTAAAGCCGAAGGCTGAGCGGTTTATCTTCAATTTTTTTAACTCCGTTGCCGGATTCTAACAAAACTGCTCTTTCATTCTCGGCAATTTCAAAGGCTTGCCTAATTTCAACAAGACTCGCGCCCGTTTTGTTTAATTCGTGCGCTTTTTCGATTGCGTCCGCCAGCTTCAAAGCCTGTTCGTTATATTCTTTTTCCTCAAAATTTTTATATTCGGGTTCGAGCGCGATTCTGGCTTTGTCGGCGGCTTCGATTTTGATTTCGTTTTTTTGCGTTTCGGAAATCAAATCAACGATTGATTTTCCTTGCCAATTTTGCGTTTCATTTTGTTCAAAAGCCGCTCGCGCCGCGCAGGTCAGCAAATGATTTTCTTCCGCTTGCTGCGTTTTGAAATAAACGTCCTGCAATTTTTCATCGGCGCGAATTTCCGGCGGTTTGACTCGGTTTTCTTCCAAAACAATTTCTTTCGCCGCGATCTCCGAAAAGGTTTTTCTGATGTCTGCTTGATTCCCGGCGATGAGTTTTTCGTTTGCGCTGAATTTTTGAAAATCGCTGACGGCGATTTCCGTTTGCACAGCTTCAAAAAACCGCTGATTTGTCGGATGCGCCGCAAGTTGATTAGCGAGCGGCGACAGGTGAAGTGCAGTTTCAACTATTTGTTTTTGGTCTTCGCGGTGCGGCACGACCGATTGCTGCTTTTCGATTTTGAACCACGTGCGGCTCGCGTATTTTTCTAAAATTCGCGTGTTCTCGTCGCGGGCATCGCGGGCGGCGCGCTGCAATTCGGCGACGTTTGATAAATCCTCGATTAAAGCGCGTTCGGTTTGGAAGATTTGCGTCGCTCGCGCATCGCCGGCGTAAATATTGTTGCCGATTTCCGCGCGTTTATTTTCGAGCGTTACGTCTTGCGCTTTGATTCTCGCGGCTTCTATCGTTTTTTCGTGAAACGAAGAAAATTTGAATTTATCGTTTTCGGCTTTGTCGTTCGGATAAAATGTTTCGAGCAGTTCCTTGTAAGTTTCCGTTTGAAGCAAAGCATTTTCCGGCAGTGTTATTCGGGCGATTGTTTTGTCACCCAATTTTGTAATTTCGGCTTTCGAGAAAGTTTCTAAAATCTCGCCGATTCTTTTATCTTCGATTTTTCCGCTTTGTTTCAATTCCTGACCCAAAGCCAAAATTTTCTCGCCCGGCTGGTTTTGCAAAACGACGGCGACGGCGCGAAAATCACGTTCGCTGATTTCTTTTGAATGAAGCGCGGGCGTTTCGACTCGCTCGCCCAAAATGCGCGCCTGATTGAATCGGCTCAAAAGATGAAAACTTTTTTCCGTGTTGCTTTGTTCGAGCTTCGGCTGCTCGCCACCGCGTTTGAAATCGTTGCCTTTGATTAACTCGTGCTGTTTGAATGCGAGACGATATTCGAGATTTTCTCTCTGGCTGGTGGCTCTCGCGTAAACGAAATCTTTCTCCTGAGGCGGCAATTTCCGGTAGATTTCCTGATGATCGAAGCCGTTTTTATATTTTAGATTTTCGTTCAGCGTTTTAAGACTTTCAAAAAAATGCTTCGTCGCCAAAATCGAATCTTTCAGCTCGCGTCTTTCGAGTCGTGCTTCGAGACTGTCAATCAATTTCTGCGCCTCCGCGCTTGGTTTTATTTCGCCGCGCAGTAAAGATTCGGTCGCTTGACGACGGCTTTCGCCGGAATGGGCGAAGGAAAGACGGGCGACGGTCATCTCACCCTTGTAATGCGAGGGCGAAGTCTCGGTGAAAAGAAAACGCATTTCCCGATCCGTCAAAGGTCGCGGCTGTTTTGCCCGCTCGTCCGCGCTCAAATCTTTCCATTTCAATCCGAGCGCGGCATTTTCCGCGCGGATGTTCGATGCGGTTTTAATTACTTCGTCGCGGCTTCCCGCGGCTTCGAGCTTTGCGGCGGAAATGCGGTAGCGTTCGTTTTCGTGCCGGAATCTTGTTTCCGGCTGTTTCAGTTGGAAATTAACGTAAGAAGTAACAAACGCGCGTTCTTCGAGCGATGTCGTGGAAGCCTGCCCGATGATGATTTCGTTTGAATTTTCAAGTTTGAAAGCGAATGAAGGCTTTAAATTCCGCAATTCATTCAACTGTTTTTTGAGCGCGTTTTCGCTTTCTTTGGCGACCGAATTTTCTTTAGCTTCGCTCGTTTCAGCAATTTTTAGCCGCAGATCAGCGGTTTCCGTTTTCGTTTTTTGATAGAAAGTTTTTTCGGCGGTTTCGTAAGCCGTGACGAATTCGCTTGGGCTGCCTAGCGTGATGACATTTTGACGGCGCACGTCAATTTTTTCGATTTGAGTTTTTACGCTGTCGCTCAATTCGCCGCTTTTTCCGCTCGCTTTGGCGACCGTAGTTTTACCCTTAAAATCGTTTTCCCGAACGCCCGCGATGATTTCGCGCTGCGTCTCCCAGCTAGGAGTCAGAACTAGATTCTGCCAGCGCAAAATCTGGCTTTCCAATTTTTCTTTTTGCGCGGGCGGCGTTTGCGGGCTGGAAAGTTTTGTTTCGAGTTCCGCGATTTTTTGTTTTTGGTAAATCGTCTCCAATCGGTTCAGCGCGTCGAACCGCGCGCTTTGACGGACGTTTTCGTGAAACGGTTTGTGAATTTCTTTCACCGAAACGCCCGATTCAAGGTGGCGGTCAATTTCGGGCAAAGTTTCGGTGAAAAGACGCGCGGTTTCGGCTTCGGTAAAATCGCCAGGCAGTCGCGGCGCGTTACCGCTTAAATCAATCCGCTCGAAAGCCTCCAACGCAATTTTGCCCGCCGACTCCGAATCTAAACCGCGCTCGTTTCGCTCATCGAAGATTTGTTCGCTTTGTTCGATTGCGTCGTTCGCCACGTCGCGCCCGACGGCGTTTTCGTAGATTTCCGCGATGTGAGAGTTTTCGTCGCGCTCGCCCCAGACAGTCTGATTTTCAAATTCAAAATCATTAAGCGGCGCGAATTCAATGTTGTTTGCCGGTTCAAGCTGGTGCATTTCGTCGGCAAGCCTGCTGATTTCAGTCAAGGCGTTGTCGAATTTTTGTTCGCGGCTTTCGGATTTATTCGTTTCATTCGGCAGAAATTCGGTTTTGCCTTCGAGCGCGTCATACATCCACGCGAAAACTTTTAATTTGGTTTCGCCGTCAGCGGTTGCGCCCGCGATTTTATTGCCGTAATCGAGAATTTGCGGCGCGAGTTCTTTAGCTTTCGATTCGTCTTTGACGATGCCGGCGAGTCGCCGGACGGCATAATCCTGCGTCGTCACGGCGAGCGGCGCAGGAAACGACAAATTTTCTTTCGGGACGATGAGTTTGCCGTCAATGACGTTGCCGCCGCGCTCGTAAACGTCGCGGACAAACTGCGAGAGTTTTCCCAAATGTGTGGCTTGGTCGGATTGGTTTCTGCCGTCGGTCTCGTTTATTTTTTCGAGCAGTTTATCGGTTTCGCTGACGGCGATAATTTCGGCGATGGCTCTCTCCGTGCGCGGGTTCGATTTAATTTCCTGTTTTTGGAAATTGGTTTTCTGTTCGGCGCGAACGGTTCGGGATTCGTTACCGGTTTTGCTTGCCTCCCGAATTTGCTGATCTTTAACGTGGCTGTTGATTTTCTCAACCGCCATTTTCACCACGTCGGCGTGGCACATCTCGCCGTTTCGACAGTTGCAAGCAACGGCTATTTGCTCGCCTTTTTCGAGCGCGTCGCTCAAAACACGCATTCCGTCGCGCAAACCGTTTCGATTTTCTTTGTAATCGGCGCGCAGTCGTTCGGCGTAACTGCTCAAGGCTTCATTACGTCCCGTCACAAGCGCGGCGACTTCTTTTTCCGAAGGCGATAACAGTTTCAGACTCTCGGTTTGAATGTTATTCAAATCGAGCAGGCGCGTTTGCGTCGCGGGTTTTTCCGACGGATTTTGAACGACGACTTTATTTTCATTTTTCGGCGCGAGGTTGATGGCTTGACCGCGCCGGTTGTCGAATCCGAGTTCAGCCAATTTTTCATTCAAATAATCAAAGGTACGAGGTGCTTTTTCTTCGAGCTTCGCCAGCCCCGTGCCGATTCCACCCTTTGGAACGACGATTGTTTTATCCGGCGGAATTTTCCCGAAGGCTTGGTCAATCGCTTGCCGGTTCGCTTCAAATTCTTTGTCGGTGAAAAAACTCGTCTGATTATTAGCCGGTTCTTTTTTAGTCGGAATGCCTGCGGCGTTCGGCTCGCCGCGCATTTCTTTGGCTTGTCCGCCGTAGCCGGTTTGTTTGAGATTGTCGCCGAATAGAAATATTTTGTTTTCTTCAGCCCGCAGGTCTTCGCGCGTGATGCGTTCGCGGATTTCGATTTTTCTTGCTGTTTGATTGTCTATCGCGCCGCGACTGATTTTTTCCGTTTGTTCTGATTTAGGTACGATTTGATTTGCCGTTTGCTTATCAAAATTTTTAGAAACCTCGCTCAAAATTTTCTCCGCGTCGTTCCAGATGTTAACAACTATTTTCGAGTGCTTCGCCGCGTAATCGAGCGTTTTTTGATGCGCCGGTTTTTCGTTCGGGTTGTGGAGGCTGACGACTGTTTGCGCCTCGTCAACCATTCGATAATCTCGAAGTTGCGTGCGCTGCGGGCTGTATTCCTTGTCGCTCGTCAGAATCGTGCCGCCTTTTTCAGCTATCTGGCGCGTTAATTCCTGATACTGTTTTTGATTTTCGACGCTCCAATTTTTGCCGTGTTCCCGATGCGAAATAAAAGCGCGAACCTCGATTCCCATTTCGACGGCGCGCCGAGCGGCGGCTTGTTCCATCCCAAGTTCAAGCCCGGACAGCAAAACGATTTTTTTGCCCGGATTGTCTTCAACAATTTTGCCAAACGCTCGTTCCGAAATATTTTCGAGAGCCTGAGACATCGGCTTTGAATAAGCCAATGCCGCGCCTTGCGAATTTTCGGCGAGCAAATTTTTCGGCTTGTCGCCGGTGATGAGAATTTTCAATTCTTCCCGAATATTATCGGAGCTTTGATTTAAGGCTATTTCTTGCGGCATAAAATTGTGACGATTTGTTGTCGGCAATTTTTATGCCTCGCGCGAGAATTTATAGTTCGGCAGGGCGAGCAAGCAGCGACGGAAAGATACGAAATAAACGACCGTTTACATTACTCATTGCAAAGGCTATTAAGTTTTCTGTGAAAGGCTTTTTGTAGTTCTGCATCTGATGTCAGTTCTCCCTTGTAAACATCAAGATACCTATCAAAAGCTAGTTTAAAATTATCCCAATACACAAGTTTTTGTTCAGCATCTATTATTTGATCGCTTGATTTTCTAGTTCCTGCGACTCTTATTTTCCAACCATTTTTGGTTCGGGCTTCGTGCAACAATCCACATCGAACACCTTCGTAAAAATCTGCTCTTAAATCATTGTCATTAAAATATTCATCGAAAGGGGGTTGGTCGCGGAGAAAATTAGTAAAGTATTTTTTACTCTCATAATACTCATATTCGTCAAGAGCCGGTTTCCCTGGTCGCCAATATTTATAGTCTTTTCCTTGTCTTGTTGATTCTAAAAATTCGACCAAAGTGCAAAGAATTGCCATTATCGAAAACCC
>SXVE01000012.1 GCA_005790265.1 Acidobacteriota bacterium
CTCGATGTCCGATCCGGGCAAATATCGCACGACCGAAGAAATCAAAAAATATCAGGAACGCGACCCGATTGTGCTGTTCAAAGATTCCTTAAAAGAAGCCGGAGTTTTCACCGATGAGGAATTTGCAGAAATTGATAATCGCGCGAAAGAAGCCACACAAAAAGCGGTTGATTTCGCCGAATCGAGTCCTTTTCCGGATGAAAGCGAACTTTTTACGGATGTTTACGCCGATTAAAATTTTCGCGCGCAATAAATAATAAATATGTTGACGGTCAAAGGAATTTATAATGGCAAAGAATTTGTCGCGCTGGAAAGTTTTCCGGCGAATAAGAACTTTAAAGTCATTATTACTTTCGTCGAAGAATTGAACGAAGACGAAGAAATTCGCGATTTTTCAGCTCAAACTGATGCGCTTGATTTTTGGAATGACGAACGAGAAAACCTTTATCAGGATTTTTTAGCCGCCAGATAAACGTATGAAAACCGGCGAAATCGTTTTGATTCCGTTTCCTTTTGCGGAATTGACAAATAAAAAAGTTCGCCCGGCGGTTGTGATTTGCGAAACGAAAGACGTTTATCAAGACATTGTAGTTTGTGCAGTTAGTTCAGTTGTTCCTAATAATTTGACCGAGAACGAAATGCTTTTGAAAAAGGACGCGGCTAATAACTTGCGAGTTGATTCGGTTATAAAAATTAATCGCATTGTTACCGCCAAGCGAAACGACGTAATTGCGAAACTTGGAAATCTAAACGAAACCGACTTAGAAAGTTTCAGAGAAAAATTCAGAAATTTGCTTGATTCATAAAATATGGCAGAAATGACGATCCGCGATGCGCTGAACGCAGCGTTGCGCGAAGAAATTTTACGGGACGAAAATGTATTCATCATCGGCGAAGAAGTCGCCGAATATGACGGCGCGTATAAAGTGACGCGCGGGCTTTGGAAAGAATTCGGCGACAAGCGAGTGGTTGATTCGCCGATTACCGAACTCGGTTTTGCGGCTTTGGGCGTCGGCGCGGCGATGGCTGGCTTGCGTCCGGTCGTCGAGTTTATGACGTTTAACTTTTCGATTCTCGCTTCAGACCAAATCATCAATCACGCGGCGAAAATGCTTTATATGTCGGGCGGACAATTTAACGTTCCCATCGTTTTTCGCGGTCCGAACGGCTCGGCTTACCAGGTTTCGTCGCAGCACTCGCAGGCGCTCGAAGCATTTTACGCGAACTTTCCCGGCTTGAAAGTCGTGATGCCCTCGACCGCCGCCGACGCGAAAGGTCTTTTGAAATCCGCGATTCGCGATAACAATCCGGTCGTTTTTCTCGAACAGGAAACGATGTACGGAATGAAAGGCGAAGTTCCGGACGACGAAGATTTCACGATCCCGCTCGGTGTCGCCGATGTCAAACGCGAAGGCTCGGACTGCACCATCGTCGCGCGCTCGTTTACGGTTCCGCAGGCTTTGAAAGCCGCCGACGAACTCGCCAAAGAAGGCGTTTCCGTCGAAGTTGTTGACCCGCGCACGATCAAACCGCTCGACATTGACACAATCGTCGCGTCGGTCAAGAAAACAAATCGCCTCGTCATCGCCGAAGAATCGCACGCGTTCGCCTCGGTCGGCGCGGAGATTTCGCATCAAGTGATGGAACACGCGTTCGATTACCTTGACGCGCCGGTCAAACGAATTTCCTGCGCCGAAGCGCCGATGCCGTACGCGCGAAACCTGGAAGTCGCCGCACTTCCGAGCGTCGAAAAAATCGTTGCGGCAATCAAGGAAGTTTGTTATTTATGAAACTAAAAGTTGTCGTTCACGAAGCGGAGGAAGGCGGATTTTGGGCGGAAGTTCCGGCGATTCCCGGCTGTGCGACGCAGGGCGAGACTTTTGAAGAGCTTTTGCAGAATCTTTATGAAGCGGTCGAAGGATGTTTGTCCGTTGACGTTTCGGACATTTCCATCGGCGCGACGGACAAACTTTTAGAAATCGCCGTATGAAGACAGTTTCGGGAAAAGAGCTGGCGAAGATTCTCGAAAGAAACGGCTGGAATTTATTGAGAATTCAGGGAAGCCATCATATTTACGGCAAAATCGGAAGCGACGTGAGACTTTCCGTTCCGGTGCATAAAAATCAGGACTTGAAACTCGGTTTACTAAAGCATTTATTAAAATCGGCAAATTTGACCGACGAAGATTTGTAAAGACAAAATTCTATGGCGAACACAATTATCATGCCCAAACTTTCTCCGACGATGGAGGAAGGACAGATTTCCCGCTGGCTCAAGAAAGAAGGCGACGCGATTGAGGCGAACGAGCCGATTGCCGAAGTAGATACGGATAAAGCGACGATGGAAGTTACTTCGCTTGACGCCGGAACGCTTTTAAAAATCGTCATCGGCGACGGCGCGAACGCGAAACTCGGCGAGACTATTGGGATTATCGGCGAAAAAGGCGAAGATTTCGCGGCGCTTTTGAACGAATCGGCAGTGAACGGCAACGGCGCGGGCAAAATTGACGCGGCGGCGAGCGGCAGCGGCGGCGCGGCGCAGAAAGTTGACGCCAAACAGGAAACGCCC
>SXVE01000013.1 GCA_005790265.1 Acidobacteriota bacterium
AAGGAATCGAATTGCGCAAAGCCGGAATAACGCGCCCGATTTTATGTCTCGGAGGTTTTTGGCACAATCAAGCAAACTCGCTGTTTGAAAATCGGTTGACTCCGGTAATTTTTGATTTGGAATCGGCGGAAAAACTGAATTTAACTGCCCGAACGCGCGGCGAAAAAATTAATGTTCACGTCAAAGTTGATACGGGAATGGGCAGGCTCGGCGTCAGATTCGATGCGATTTCACAATTCGCTGAGCGATTGAAATCACTCGAAAACCTGCGGCTCGAAGGCTTGATGACGCATTTTGCGACGGCGGACAATCTGGCGGAAAATGCGTTCACCAATTTACAAATTGAACGCTTCGACGCCGCCGCAGAGATTTTTCGGGAAAACGGTTTTTCGCCGATTTACAAAGATTTAGCGAATTCGCCGGGCGCGATTGCGCATCCTGATTCGCGTAAAAACCTCGTTCGTCTCGGCGGAGTTCTTTACGGTTTGGGCGGCGACGTTTTGCCAAAGGAAATTGAAAAACCAGATTTGCGAGCCGTTTTAAGTCTTTATTCGCAAATTTCCCTGTTAAAAAAAGTTCCGGCGGGAGAGAGTTTGGGTTACAGCCGAACTTTTGTGACCGCTAAAGATTCGATTATCGCCACGGTTCCGATTGGTTATCACGACGGTTACCCGAGAATTTTATCTAATCGGGCGGGCGTCATCGTACGCGACAAAATTGTTCCGGTCGTCGGTCGAATTTCGATGGATTGGATTATTTTAGATGTTACTGACGTTTCCGACTTGACGGTCGGCGAACGAGTTGTTTTGATCGGCGAACAAAATAATCTGATGATTACGGCTGAAGATTTAGCCGTTCAAGCGGAAACCATCTCGTACGAAATCACTTGCGGAATAAACCACCGCGTCCGGCGAAAATATGTTGACAGCGAATAAAAGCTCTTGGTTTGAAAATGTTTTCGCAATTTATAATCGGAATCTTTTCAATCGCCGATTTGCTTCGTTTCAAATCGCAGGACTCGATTTGCTCGCCAATCGCAATACACAAATTCCATTGATTTTGTACGCCAATCATTCAAGCTGGTGGGACGGTTTAACGGCATTTCAGATTTCGCACAAATGCCGACTCGACAGTTATATAATGATGGAGGAAAAAAATCTCAAAAAAACTATTCTTTTCACCAAACTCGGCGCGTTTTCGGTTGTGCGAGAAAATCCGAAACAAGCGATGCAAAGCGTCAATTACGCCGCCGACCTTTTACAAAACAACCGGAATCGAGTTTTATGGATTTTTCCGCAGGGCGAAATTTTGCCGAATGATGTGCGACCGCTTAAATTTTTTAATGGTTTGAGCAGAATCATTAAAAAAATCGGAAGTTGCGAAACGGCGGCGGTCGCGATGCGCTACGAATTTCGCGGAAAATTCAAGCCGGAAGTTTTTGTGAAAATAGCAAGGCTCGAGTTCAGAGACGATCACACAGTTGAAAATCACAAATTATTAACCGAATCTCTTTCCGCCAATTTGACCGCCGCGCTGAATGAATTAAAATCTGACGTAATAAATAGCGAAACCGACAATTACCTAAATATTATCTAATCAACCGAACTTCTCTTCCGTCGGTGGAAAATGGATATAGCAAATATATTTTTATTGTTTCCCGAAATGTCTCTGCCATTACTGACAAATATTGAAATGCCGATCCTGCACGAACTCGACGCCGTCGGCGGAACGGATGACGTGAAGTTTTTGTATGAACGGCTAATATCATACTTCCCTTCGTTATCAGACGAAGAAATTTATCAAATAACACGCGGCACAAATAAAAAATGGAAAAGCGCGGTACAAAAAGCCGGAAAATCTTTGGATGAACGCAGACTGATTCGGCGCAATCGCGGTTTGTGGCAAATCACCGATTCGGGCAGACGCGCAGCGGCAAACGAAAATCAGGGTTTTGCCTTGTATAAAAACGACGAAGTTCTTTTGAATCATCAAATCGTGCAGCAAATGATCGTGGACACCGGCGAAATTCTCGGTTTTTATGCGCAGAAAGAATACGAATTTTATGATGTTGTTTGGCGCGAAAGCGTCAACAGCCCGCGCATTTCGCACGTTTTTGAAGTTCAGAGCAAAGGCAATATTGATTCGGCTTTTGCCAAATTAAAACGCGCCTTCGACGCGCAGCGCTCCAAACCTTTTTTAATTTTGTCTACCGAACGCGACAACAACCGCGCGCACAAATCTCTCGCCCAAGAATTCCGCGAACTCGAACAGATTTTGACTGTTTGGAGTTTTGCGGAAATGAAAAAAATTCACGACAACTGCCGAAGCATCGCCGATTTCCTGCCGAAACTTTTGGAAATTTAATGATTTGCCGCTCGATAATGTAAAATAGATCGTGCATTAAACAAAAACTACAAGGACATTTAAATGAAATATCCATTGACTTTAAGCTTTAAACTTCTGGCTCTCGGAAGCCGAATTTACGTTCGGGATGCAGACGGCGCGTTAGTCGGCTATGTCAAACAAAAACTTCTTAAACTTAAAGAGGAAATCAATGTTTACGCCGATGAAGAACAAAAAATTCATCTTTACACGATCAAAGCTGACCGCGTGCTGGATTTTTCCGCCAAATATAATTTTACCGATTCGCGCGGAAACCAAATCGGCGCGATCAAGCGGCGCGGAATGCGCTCGATTTGGAAAGCCAACTACGAAATTTTTGATCAAAGCGATGACAGCAATCTGCAAATCAGCGAGGAAAACGCGTGGGTTAAAGTTTTTGATTCGCTCGTCGGCGAAATTCCGATTGTCGGAATGTTTGCCGGGTATGTTTTTAATCCGGCTTACCTGGTCGCGCGCCCGGACGGAACGACGATTGCGCGGCTTGCAAAACAACCGGCGATGTTTGAAGGCAAATTTGTCCTCGAAAAAATGACAAATCTTTCTGAGGAAGAAGAAGTTCGAGTTTTGCTCAGCGTTTTGACGATGACTCTGGCGGAACGCGCGCGCGGTTAATTTTTATGAGCGATGACACGCCGATTCGGCGACAGTATCTGGAAATCAAAGCGAAACATCAAAACGCTCTTTTGTTGTTTCGGCTCGGCGATTTCTACGAAGCGTTTGACGAAGACGCGCAGATACTGGCGCGCGAACTCGACATCGTGCTGACCTCGAAACCAATCGGAAAAGGCGCGCGAGTTCCGCTCGCCGGCGTGCCGCATTACGTTCTCGAACGACATCTCGCCACGCTCATCGCGCGCGGTCATCGCGTCGCCATCTGTGAACAAACGTCGAGCTCGCCGCTTAAAAACAAAGACGGCAAACGGCTGATTCAACGCGACGTCGTTCGCGTCGTCACTGCCGGAACGGTGATCGAACCGCAGCTTTTAAACAGCAAAACTAACAATTATCTGGCGGCATTTATCACCGACGGAAATCGCGCCGGAATCGCTTACACCGATGTCACGACCGGCGATTTTGCCGCGACAGAAATTGACAATAAAAACGCGCTGGCGGAATTGACGCGGCTCGCGCCCGCCGAAATTTTGATTACCGAATCGCAAAACGAATTCAGCAATCGGGATTTGCCGCACTTTGTTTCACGGCTCGACCCGAAGTTTTTCGATTTTGCAGCGGCGCGCGAAACCCTGCTCGAACATTTTAAGGCGACGACACTGAAACCATTCGGACTTGAAGACGCTCCGCTGGCAACGGCGGCGGCGGGCGCGATTATCGCTTATTTGCGCGAAACTCAATGCGAAACCGCCGAACAACTAACGCGTTTAACGAGTTATGATTTTCGGGAATTTATGCTGCTCGACGGCAACACGCTGCGCAGTCTCGAAATTTTTTCAAGCGATTCGGGCGCGAGTCTGTTGTCGGTTATTGATCGAACCGAAACCGCGATGGGCGGGCGACTTTTGCGGCGCTGGCTGCGGCAGCCGCTGCTCGATGCGGCGGAAATTTATCGTCGGCAGGAACATCTCGGCTGGTTCAAGGAAAATCCGGCGGAACGTTTTCAGTTGCGGCAGGCGCTCGGTCAAATCAAAGACCTCGAACGATTGTCGAGCCGCGCGAAATCAAATTTCATCTCGGCTTACGAACTGCTCGCGCTCGGAAAAAGTCTCGAAATCATTCCGCAAATCAAAAAGGTTCTTCAAAACGACGCGGTCAGATTTGGTCAGTTGCTCGCGCATCTTCCCGATTGCGCGGCGATTGCGAAATTGATCGAGTCGTCTATCAACGAGGAAATTTCGCTTCGCCAACCGGCGCAAAACGGAATTATCCGACCGGAATTTTCCGCCGAGCTTGACAAACTGCGCGCGACTTTAAAAGACGGCAAAAGTTTTCTCACCGATCTGGAAAAACGCGAACGGCAGCGCACCGGCATCAAATCTCTGCGCGTCGGATTCAATAAAGTTTTCGGTTATTACATCGAAATCACAAAGTCGAATCTGCATCTCGCTCCGGCGGATTACACGCGCAAACAAACGCTCGTGCCCGCCGAAAGATTCGTGACGCTCGAATTGAAAGAGCACGAATCAATGGTCGTTCACGCGCAGGAACGAATTGCCGAACTGGAAAATAATCTTTTTCGGCAGATTTGTTTGGAAGTCGGAAAAAACCGTCAGGAAATCGCGCTCGCCGCGCAGAGCATCGCTTACCTCGATGCGATTTCCGGTCTTGCCGACATCGCCGCCGAATACGATTACGCGCGTCCGATTGTCAACGAAACTTCCCTTTTGCGCGTCAAAAACGGTCGTCATCCGGTCGTCGAAAAAATTCTCGGCGAAAAATCCGTCGGTTTTATCGGCAATGACGCCGCGCTCGGCGGCAACGGCGCGCCGCAAATTTCCTTGATAACCGGACCGAATGCTTCGGGCAAATCAACTTATCTGCGACAAATTGCGCTGATCGTGCTGCTCGCGCAAATCGGTTCCTACGTTCCCGCCGACGAAGCGGTCATCGGCATTTGCGACCGAATTTTTACGCGCATCGGATTGTATGACCGCATCGGTGCGGGCGAATCAACGTTTATGACCGAAATGATCGAAACGGCGGAAATCCTTCATCACGCCAGCCCGCGCAGTTTGATTTTGCTCGATGAACTCGGACGCGGAACTTCGACTTACGACGGTTTGGCGGTCGCGCGCGCCGTTCTCGAATTCGTTCACAATCACCCGAAACTGAAAGCCCGCACGCTTTTTGCGACGCATTATCACGAGCTTGCCGAACTCGAAGGGATATTGCAGCGCCTCGAAAACTCGCACTTTTTAATTGCCGAAAACGATGGCGAGCTTGAGTTTAAATATAAAATGGCGAAAGGAACGGCGCTGAAAAGTTACGGCGTTTATGCTGCGAAAATTGCTGGTTTGCCCAAACCCGTGACGCGCCGCGCCGAGGAATTGCTTAAAGATTACGAAAAAAATCACGCGCCCGAACGATTTAATCGAACCGGAAATTCAACCTCGGACGAGATCGAAGAAATGCTCGGCGAAATTGATACGGACACGCTTTCGCCGGTCGAAGCGTTGATGAAAATCTACGAGCTGAAAAACATTCTGGCTCAGCGCCGCACAGTTTCCTCGTTTGAAGAATTAAAAAAAGCCGTCGGATAGACGATTGTCTATTTTCGCCGAATCAAATCTAACTCTTATCATTTTTTAATTTAACCGATATATTTTTTCGGTTCGGCGGATGCAAAATTTTGTTTGCATTCGGATTAAATTTGCTAAACTGAAAACAAATAAAAAGTCCGTTTTCAGTTTTGTTTTTTTTGGCGCAAGCGCGTTTTTATTCAAGGAGGGTTTCAAGCACACAATGTCGCTGCTTAGCTTTAAAGTTCAAGAGCTTTTGGACTTAAATATCAAAGATTTTTTTTCGAGGCTTTATACCAAAGCTTTTACCGAAGAAGACGTGACGAGCGTTTCGGCGCAGGTCGCTTTTTACTTTGCTTTCGCGCTTTTTCCGCTTTTGCTTTTTATCATCAGCATGTTCGGGCTGGTGCTCGAATCGGCAACCGATCTGAGAGCGGAAATGTTTTTTTATTTGGAGCGCGTGATGCCGAATGCGGCTTACGATCTTGTCCAAAAAACAATCGAGGAAGTAACCGAAAGCAGTTCGGGCGGAAAACTGACGTTCGGTTTGCTGGCGGCGCTGTGGTCGGCTTCGGCTGGCGTTGACAGCATTCGCAACGCGCTCAACGGCGTTTACAATTTGTCAGAAAAACGCGCCTGGTGGAAAACAAAACTTTTGTCCTTGACGCTGACGCTCGGCTTGGGCGTGCTCGTCACAGTCGCGCTCGGTCTGGTTTTTTACGGCGGAAAACTTCTTTCGTGGCTGATCGGTTTGATTAATCTGCCGATTTCTTCTCCGTATATTCTCGGAACGATGCAGGGCTTGATCGTGCTGATTTTGTTGGTGATCTCTTTTGCGCTCGTTTACAATTATCTTCCGAGTCACAAAAATTTAAAATGGGCGTGGGTCACGCCCGGCGCGATTATCAGCATTGTTTTGTGGCTGGTTGTATCTTATGCATTCAAAATTTATCTCGGCTATTTCGATTCGTATGACAAAACTTACGGTTCGCTCGGCGCGGTGATTATTTTGATGCTGTGGCTTTATTTAACCGCTCTGGTGATTTTGACCGGCGGCACGATTAACGCCGTTTTGCAGGAATTTTCCGATCCGGAAACGGCGCAAGCCGCCGCCAAAAAAGCCGCCGCCAAAGACATTGTCGAAGATCCGGAACGAGCGACCGGCAAAACCGGCAAAACTGAAACGATTGATTTGCTTAAACAACAACACGCCGATCAATTTAACGAGGTGCAGCCAGCCGACGATGATCGCGCCGCGCCGATTAATGTAGATCAGCCGCCGCGCACGGAAAAATCCAAGCTCAAATTAATTACCGGATTGGTAATCGGATTCGTCCAAAATCTGCGCAAACGCTGATTGCACGCGAGTCAAGCTAAAACACCAAAAAAAAATCGCGAGCTTCGTTTTAATCTGCCAGATTAAAACGAAGCTCGCGATTTTTGTTTTTCGCCGCGCCGGTGTTAAAATTTTTGGCGTCATTACTTTTCAAATCTGGTAAATCATTAATTAATTTTATATGTCACTAATGCTTCAGGAAATTGCGGAACAGCCCGTGGTTTTAGAGCGCACAATTCAAGCTGAACAAACAAAACTCGCCCGAATCGGCGATTTTTTACGTCAAAAGGAAATAGATTTTATCGTTCTCGTCGCGCGCGGAAGCTCCGATAATGCGTGTCAGCTCGGACGTTATCTGCTCGAAGTAACCACCGGAATTCCGGTTTCCCTTTCCGCGCCGTCGGTTTACACGCTTTACAATGCGAAATTAAATCTAAAGCGCGCGCTGGTCATCGGGGTTTCGCAATCGGGCGAAGGCGCGGACATCAATCACGTTTTGGAATCGGCGAAAACTGCGGGAGCGTTCACGCTTGCGATTACCAACGAAGCCGATTCGTCAATGGCGCAGATCGCCGATGAAACTTTATTGATTCACGCCGGACGCGAAAAATCAGTGGCGGCGACAAAAACTTATACCGGACAAATGCTGCATTTTTATATGCTCGCGGCGCAGCTTTCCGGCGAAAAAATCGGGTTTGAAAAAATTCCGCACTACGCGTCGCAAGTTTTGCAGTTGAAATCAAAAGTCGAAGAATTGGTTGAACGCTACGTATTTATGGAAAACTGCGTCGTCGTCGGACGCGGAATGAATTACGGCAATTCATACGAGTTGGCGTTGAAATTGATGGAAACCTGTTACGTCGTCGCCGAACGATTTTCGTCAGCCGATTTCTTTCACGGTCCGCTGGCAATCGTCGAACGCCGATTTCCCGTAATTTTATTTGCGCCCGAAGGCGTAACGAAACAGAGCAACGTTGATTTATTGCAGCGTTTGCAAGAATTGCACGCCGATTCGCTGGCGATCACTAACGATCAGGAAATCGCCGCGCTCAGTTCGCGCGAACTGCTGATGCC
>SXVE01000141.1 GCA_005790265.1 Acidobacteriota bacterium
AAACGCATAGTCTAAAATCCCTTTATGTTTAGTGGTTAGTGTTAATTTTTAATTCGGATTGATAAAAAAATGTCCGATTCAATATTAAAAAATAACACAAAAAAAAAGCGAGCCGTTAACAACTCGCTTTTTTGATGATTAATTCTCGGCAAAATTACTCTGCTTTTTTGAGCGCGAACGGTTCCGGCGGAAGAAGTCGGCGCGGATTGACCGGTTTGTCATTAACGCGCAGTTCGTAATGCAAATGCGGTCCGGTCGAACGTCCGGTCGAACCGACCATTCCGATTAACTGACCGCGCTGAACGGCATCGCCAACCTGCACGACGCCTTGCGAAAGATGTCCGTAGCGCGTCGTCAAACCGTTGCCGTGGTCAATTTCGATCAAATTGCCGTAGCCGCCTTGCCAACCGGCTCTGGTGACGACTCCGTTTGCCGGCGCGAGAACATTGTCGCCGCGCTCGCCGTCAATATCGAGACCGCCGTGAAATTCGTACGAACGACCGCCGAACGGATTGCGGCGAAAACCATACTCGTTGTTAATCTTGCCGGAATGCGCCCAAATCGTCGGAAGAAACGCCGGATTGCTCGTCGTTTCGATTTTCTGCATTTCGTCTTCGAGTTCGCCTTCCTCGATTTCAACGTCGGAATCTATATCAATCGTCGAAACGGGACCGCCGGTATTAATCGAAAGTCTTTCGTTTTTGACCGGATGCGAATAATCAATTGATTTTTTTTCGGTTAAAGGTTTGGCGGCGGCGGAAACAGGATTAGCAAGAAGCGCAGTTGAAGTTGAATTATTATTGACCGATTTAGCGAATGAAATATTCTTAAAAATGCTTGTAAAACTTATTGTTATTAAACCTAATATTAAAATTGAACTGGCAACGCCGGTATGAAGAAGACTTTTTGGAACTTCGACACGGCGAATATAAATCTTTGTTTTTGTGGTATGCGATAAAAGAAAAGTATAAAACTTGTCGTTTTTGGGCATTATGCTTTGATAGCTCCTTTTTTGATGATTTCGTGCCGAAACTTTGAAGTTTCGACTTAACGGAATCACGAAAGACACAGCTCTTTACAGCGACTAACGCGAATCCTTAGTTAAGGTTTTTGAATAAAAACACAAAAACCTCTTTGGGGTTATTGTTACCAAAATTTAATAAATTATTTCTTTATTTTGGATATGGAAAGATAAAACCTAACACAAGCCGCTTTCGAAGGCAAATCTGTTTCGCCTCAGATATTAGCAGCGGCTTGCTTTATCAGCCGAAAATTTCCCGAATGGAAAATTAACTTTTCGATTTTCGGCTCTGGTTGAAACTGCGCAGAATCATAAATCCGACTCCGACAATCAAAAGCACGAAAGCCAAAACTATTAAAATTTTGATGGCGGCGGTTAAGAATCCGACGAAAGCGATTATTTGCTTTAATAACGTAATGATTAAAGTAATAATGACGACGATGCTTCCCCATCCTGCGGCTTTTGTCATAATTGACATAAATTTGAAACTCCTCTAAAAATGCTGTCTAACGCAGAATAGCTTTCTTAAAAATAACGTCTAAAGCTGCCCCGCTCATAATACTAACAAAAAACATTCGTGAATATCAATAAAATCGTTATTTTTTCCAAGATCGAACGCGCGTCTGCGTTTCATAATCGGCTTGCTGAGCGTAATCACCGCGCTGAAACTGCGCATCGCTCATCGCGCTGACGAAACTCGGCGCGTCGGCTGCGGTTTCGTATGTCGCATCGCTGCGCTGTTTTGTTTTGAAAACATAATCGCGCAAAAGATAAATGCCGAGACCGATTAACAAAATAGGCAAAATGCCGCGCATCAAAAAGCGAAAATTGAAAAACGTGTGCAGTAGAAACGAAATTCCAAGAAAACTTAAGACGATTCCCCACAGCTTTGGGTTGCCGGAAAATCTCTGGACGAGAATATCTTCGGCTCCGTTCGGCGTCACGCCCGAACGAATGAGCTGTGCGGTACGCCAACTGTCGAGCGCGGCAAAAAGCCACATTCCGATAAAACCGAGCACGAAAATCGGCGTTCCACCGGTTAAAATCGCCATCTGAAAAAGTCCGACGAAAACAGCGAAATAAACGAGCGCTTTGGTCGTCTGTCCATTATAAGCCGCGCCGAGTCCCGGACAGACGAGCGAAAGAATCGTCGCGATCAGCGGCGACGTTTGTTTTTTGACCAGCGGAACATACGAAGATTGATTGTGCTGGCGAAGCAGATCAACGCCCTGCACGATGCAGTCCTGGCAAAACGGAAAACCTTTGATGCGGTGATCGCACGCCGGACAAAGCGGTTTGCCGCATCCGTTGCAGTTGACGACCGCCGCGTTATGACTATGATATGCGCAGTTCATCGTTTGTTTTCCTCGCCGCTCACATAAATTCCCTGAACCGGCTGCTGCGTTTCGGAATTTGGCTGAACGTTTTTCTCGCCGCCTAAAACGATGTCGGCGCCTTGCTGGTAAGTTTGTCCGGCAAGTTCAAAACTCTTTTGGTAAATCGTGCCGAACGAACTGTCAGCCGAAGCCGTTTCGCTCAAAAGCAGAAAAGCGAACATCAGAATCATCGCGACCGGAGCGAGCTGCGGAATCGGTATCGGAAAATTCAATCCGCGAATCCATTCGCCGAATTGCGCCGCCCAAGATGATTTGACGGCTTTAGCTTCGGTCGTGCCGATGGTCGCCTGCAAAATCTTCGCGTGCAAACCGGCGGGCAGCGGCATTTCTTCCATTTTGTACGTGTAACAAGTAGCGATTGAGCGCACGACTTCGCCGGGCAGATTGGTACAGGCGTCGCACAAAACCGCGTGACGTTCCCAGCGATGAAAAAGCGCGGCGGGCAGAAAACCGTCTAAATAATCAGTTAAATACTCTTCAAATTCGCCGCACGACATCGCTATTTCCGGCGTCGTCCTCGCGATAATTTGTGCTTCGAGCCGCGTCAGCGGAGCTTTCGGCACCGAAAGCTCGTGACAGATATTGAGCGCGTCCTTAACTTCATTCAAGAGCGAGTGACACAGAGGACAACGCAGAGCGTGCGCGGCAACCGCTTTGTGCGTTTGTTTGTCCAGAGTTTTATCCAAATAATCGGTTAAAAATTCTTCAAACTCCGAACAATTGATGATTTTTTCGTCCTTGTAATCCATAAAATAAAACGAAACCCCTTACATTTAAATCGTAAAATTCCTTTGCTTCACTGCGGGCATATTTATTAATTTAGCCAAATTGTTTTTGTGTCTTAAACCGACACGATGCGCATTCGGCGCAAAATTTTCGCCAGTTCGATGCGTCCGCGATTGATGCGCGATTTCACCGTTCCTTCGGGAATTTTCAGCACGTCAACGATTTCCTGATAACTCATTTCTTCGATATCGCGCAAAATGACGCACGTTCGCAAATCGGGCGGCAGTTTGTCAATTCCTTCCTGCACCTGCGCGCATAATTCGCGCCGCTCCATTTCTTTCTGCGCCGATGTGCCGACCGAGCGCAGATGATACGCGTGTTCGTCAACGTCGTCCGCCATCGTATTCTGCGGATTGCGCTGGCGATGGCGGTAATCGTCAATTATCAAATTTCGTGCCAGCCGCATCAGCCAATTCGCTAAATCGCCTTGTTTCGCGTCGTATTGATCGAGCGTTTTATAGATGCGGATGAAAACTTCCTGCGTCAAATCTTCCGCCGCTTCGATGCTCGACGTAAAACGGTAAGCGAGATTGAAAATTCGCCGCGAGAAATTTGAGACGATTTCCTCCCACGCCGCGCCGTCGCCGGCGCGCGCCCGGCGCACGAGTTCCGCGCCGTTAATTTCTCCTGCTGCTTTAAGTGCCTCCAACGCTTTGTTTCTCCGAAAGCCGACTGTCTTTTTTTTAATTAAAAAAGGAACAAAACTTCAAAAGCTCGCTTTGTCAAAAATTTTTTACGAAAGCCGTGTAAATAAAGTTCCGTAGAAAATATTGCGGCGCGCTGTTGCAAGTGAAAGACCGGCTGAATATTTTATCAATCGTTCGCTTTTTCCGCCGTTGGGCATTGGGCGAAACCGCATTTTACGGACGCCGACGGACGAATTGCAGTTTCGCGCATAAATGCTGTATCTTTTTGTGTTTGCGGCGAAAATTTCGGTTAAATCTGGAATTTAATAGTGTCTGCTGATTTCTATTTTCAAACGGTCAAGCTAAAATTTGCAAAACAGGTAGTAAAAAATTTGCGCAAATACTTAAAATTCATCATTTTATTTTTCGCCGCCGCGTTTATTTTCTGGTTTTTCGGGCGCAATCTCGATTGGCAGGAAGTAACGCAGAGCTTGCAAAAAGCCAACGCGGCTTATTTGATTGCGGCGGTTTTGGTCATCTGTCTCGGCTATCTGCTGCGCGCCGTGCGCTGGCAGGTTTTGCTCGAACCGATTACGAAATCATCTTTGCGCGAGCTTTTCGCGACGACGACCGTCGGTTTCGCGGCGGTTTTTCTCGTCGGCAGAATGGGCGAAATCGTGCGTCCGATGTGGCTGCCGATGCGCGATCCGCGCGTGCGACCGAGTGCCGCGCTCGTCACCTTGGGCGTCGAGCGGATTTTCGATCTCGCTTCGCTGATTTGTTTTTTTGCTGTCAATCTCATATTTTTTACCGTTCCCGCCGGTCGCGAATCCGAATTCGCTTACGTCAAACTCGCCGGAAATTTAATGCTCGTCGGCGTCGTCTGCGGATTCGTCGCGCTGGCTGTTTACCAAAAATACGCTTCGCGTATGATCGGCTGGACCGAAGAATTTATTGACAAAAAATTTGTTCCGCGCCGCGTGCAGCAGATTATTGTCAGTTTGATGAAACAACTCGCTTCTTCCTTATTAATACTGAAAAACTGGCGCGAAGTCTTCTGGGTGGCGTTCTGGACTTTCACTTTGTGGCTGTCCATCGCGATTCCGACGTGGTTTGTTCTTCTGGCTTTCGATTTGCCGCTTAGTTTTTCGGATTCGTTATTTATTATGGGTTGGGCGGCAATCGGTTCGGTTGTGCCGACGCCGGGCGGCGCGGCGGGCGCGTTTCACGCCGCGACGGCGAACGGTTTGATGTTTTTGAATATTGACCGCGAACAGGCTTACGCCGTTTCTTTTGCGATGCATCTGGTTTATTTCGCGCCCGCGATATTTTTCGGGTTGTATTATTTTCTGCGCGGCGATATAAGTATTGCGAGATTTAAAAATCTTTTGTCGAGCGAGCACGCCGCCGAAGAAATCGAATCCGAAGCGCCCGACGCGGAAGTTTCCGGTTCCAAGTTTCAGGTTTCAGGCTGAAAATCGGAAACTCGCGCCTTCATAATCTGAGACCCGAAATCTAAAACTAGAAACTTATATATCGTATGAAATGTCCATTTTGCGGATTTTTGGAAGACAAAGTCGTTGATTCGCGCGAATCGAAAGACGGCGATTCGATTCGCCGCCGCCGCGAATGTCTCGAATGCGCGAGACGCTTTACTTCTTACGAGCGAATTGACGAAATTCCATATATGGTCGTCAAAAAAGACGGCAAGCGCGCGAATTTCGAGCGCAACAAAATTATGTCCGGTTTGCTGCGCGCCTGCGAAAAACGCCCGATTTCATCAATTCAGCTCGAAGCGATTGTTGACGAAGTGGAAAAAACCGTGCAGGAATCGCCCGACCGCGAGCTTGCCACGAGCGAAGTCGGCAAAATAATTATGAAGCGCCTGAAAGAACTCGATAAAGTCGCTTACGTGCGTTTCGCGTCGGTATATCTCGAATTTGAAGACGTTTCGGAATTTATGACCGAACTCAAATATCTCGTGCGCTCGCGCGATAAAGAAGTCGAAAAAAAATCGAAAAAGAAAAATTAAGCGGCGCGGCTGTGCCGATTTCCTCAATTCGCACGGATTTTCACCCGGCGGCTGTTATTTCTCATCTTTGCCCTTTTTTCCTTTTTTAACTAACATAATTACTTATGAGTGAAGTTGAAGATTTCTCAGCCGGTCTGAGTGACGCTGACGTTGTCGAGCCGTTGATGCAGATTCCTTCCGAACTGCCCGTATTACCTCTGCGCGATATTGTAATTTACCCGTTTATGATCGTTCCGCTGTTCGTTTCGCGGGACAAATCAATCAAAGCCGTTGACGAAGCGCTCGGACAAAATCGAATGATTCTGCTCGTTTCGCAAAAAGACGTTGATAAGGAAGAACCGACGCAGGAAGATTTATACAAAGTCGGCACCGTCGCCGTCATCATGCGAATGTTGAAATTGCCCGACGGTCGCATTCGCATTCTGATTCAAGGACTTTCGCGCGCCAAAGTTGATTCGGTAACGACGGGAAGCGACCACGTCAAAGCCACAATCACGCCGATTTCCGAACCGCTTGCGCCGGAAAATTCGCTCGAAGTCGAAGCGCTCGTGCGGAATGTGCGCGGTTCGATGGAGCGCGCATCTTCTCTCGGAAAAAACATCTCGCCGGAAGTTTTGGCAATTATCGCCAATTTGGAAGACGCCGGACGGCTCGCCGATTTGTCGGCTTCCAATCTCGAATTAAAAGTCGAAGACGCGCAAAGCGTGCTCGACATTGCCGATCCGGTGCCGCGACTGCGGCGCGTTAACGATTTATTAAGCAAAGAAATTGACGTGCTGACGGTTCAGCAGGAAATCAACACGCAGGCGCGCGCCGACATTGATCGGTCGCAGCGCGAGTATTTTCTGCGCCAGCAGTTAAAAGCGATTCAAACGGAACTCGGTGAAGGCAATGAGCTTTTTGAAGAAATCGAGCAGTATCGCGACAAAATCCTGAAAGCGAAAATGCCGGAAAACGCCGAAGAAGAATCGCTGCGGCAGCTCAAAAAACTCGAACGAATGCATCCGGACACGGCGGAAACGGCGACTTTGCGCAACTGGCTCGACATTATGACCGAGCTGCCGTGGGAAAATGCGTCGAAAGATAATCTCAATCTGAAAAAAGCGGAGAAAATTCTTGACGAAGATCATTACGGTTTGGAACGCGTCAAAGAAAGAATCGTCGAATCGCTTGCGGTGCGCAAATTAAAAGAAAAACCGAAAGGCTCGATTTTGTGTCTTGTCGGACCGCCGGGCGTCGGGAAAACTTCACTTGGGCGGTCGATTGCCCGCGCTTTGAATCGGAAGTTCGTGCGGCTTTCCCTGGGTGGTTTGCACGACGA
>SXVE01000142.1 GCA_005790265.1 Acidobacteriota bacterium
CGGCAAACGATTCGGACGTAACGATGCGCGCGACCGATCATTATAGTTATCTCTGGACGCGTGACGGCGCATTCGTCGCCAACGCGCTCGATCTCGCCGGTTACCCGTTTCTAACGCGCAACTTTTTTGAATTTTGCGCAAAAATCGTGCACCGCGACGGTTATTTTCTCCAAAAATATAATTCCGACGGCTCGGTCGCTTCCGGCTGGCACGCAGCGTGGGACGTTTGGGCGAAAAAACAGCTGATTCCGATTCAGGAAGACGAGACCGCGCTCGTTTTATGGGCGATGTGGCAGCATTACGATCAGTATCGCGAAATCGAATTTGTGCGTCGTTTGTATCGCCCGCTGATTACGAAATGCGCTGATTTTCTCGTCCGCTTTCGTCACGAAACGCTTGATTTGCCGTGTCCGAGTTGGAATTTGTGGGAAGATCGGCGCGGAATTCACACTTTCACCTGCGCGTCGGTCGTCGGCGGACTGCGCGCGGCGGCGAATTTCGCACGTCTTTTCGGTGAAGAAACGCGCGCCGAAAGTTACGAAAAAACGGCGAATGAATTCGTCGCCGCGATGAGCGAGCATCTTTACAGCGAAAAGCTCGGGCATTTTCTGCGCGCGCTGCAATTTCACGGCGACGATCATTACGATGCGGACACGACCGTTGACGCGTCCGTGTTCGGCGCGTTTTATTTCGGCGCTTTTGACGCGAAAGACGAAAAAATCGTCAAAACGATGCGCGCCGTCGAGAAAAAATTGTGGATCGAAACGGAAATCGGCGGCGTCGCCCGATTTGAATCGGACGGTTATATGCGCGCGTCCGACGAAGCGACGGGAAACGCGTGGTTTATCTGCACGCTCTGGCTGGCGGATTACCGCATCGCCGTCGCCGAATCGAAAAAAGACTTGAAAGGCGCGCTCGAAATTCTTGAATGGACGGCGAAACGCGCGCTGCCGTCCGGCGTTTTGGCGGAACAGGTTCACCCGCTGACCGGCGAACCGCTTTCGGTCGCGCCGCTCACCTGGTCGCATTCGACATTCGTCGCGACTGTTTGCAATTATTTGACGAAACTCAAATCGTTCAATGAATTTAGTGAAACTGATCAAACGGTTAAAGTTAATAACTTGAATGAAACCGGCAATGCAGAACACGCGAACGAAACAGAAGAAACCGGCGAGCTGCGATTAAAATAAAATGGAAAAATACCAAACATTGTCGCTGCGGTTCTGGGCTTTGGTGCTCGACGGAATTTTACTTTTGCCGCTTGAAATTGTTGACGAAACGACCAGAGACGCTGATATTTCGCCGAACTTTAAAGTCGCTGCGCTAATCGTTATCAATTTGGCGAGCACGCTGTATTTTATTTCGATGCACGGATTTTGCGGTCAAACGGTCGGAAAAATGCTGATGAAAGTGAAAGTGCTGAGTTTGAACGAAAAGCCGCTGCGCTTTTATCAAGCAATTCTGCGCGATACGCCGCAGATTTTATTTACAATCAGCTCATTCATTTTTCTCCGCTCGATTTTTGTGAATTCCGAACAAACGGAAATAACGCCGCAGGAATTTTTCAGCAATCCTTTGATGATCGTGATGGCGATTTGGGGATTGGCGGATATTTTGACGGTTTTTTTCAATGTCAAACGGCGCGCTCTGCACGATTATGTTGCCGGAAGCGTCGTCGTAAAAATAGAAAATGCACAGCAAGCACAGTAAGAAATGGCGAGAAACTGGACGGAAATACGGCTGCTGAATTTTATTAACAGCGAAATCGAAGAATCGCTCACGCTCGAATACAAATCGGCGGAAGCGCTCGACCGCGTGGACGCGAAAAAAAAGGAAATCACCAAAGACGTTTCGGCGATGGCGAATTCGGCGGGCGGACTTTTGATTTACGGCATTCGCGAATTCGGACAGGAAAACCGGCGGCATCTGCCCGAAAAAGTGACGCCGATTGATCGCCGCGCATTTCCGCGCGAATGGATCGAACAAATCGTGCAGGCGATTCGACCGCGCATCGAAGGCATCGTCATTCACGCGGTTAATTTGAGTTCGGGCGACACGGACGTCGCTTACGTCGTCGAGATTCCGCAGAGCAACACGGCGCATCAGGCGTCGGATCATCGTTATTACAAACGCTTTAATTTTCAAGCCGTGCCGATGGAGGATTACGAAATTCGCGACGTTATTTTTCGCGAGCAGACGCCGAATATTGCGTTGAAATTTCTGGTGGAAATCGTACCGCACGCGAGCGAAAACGGCGGAAATTTTGACCGAATCAACGATTACAACTTAATCGTCCGCGCGAAAAACAACGGTTCGGCTTTTGCGCAATACGTCGCCTGTTTTCTTGATATTCCGGTTTCGATTCTGGAAAAAATCGAACATAAAATCAATATTAAAGACGGCGGGAAAATGTATCGGCACCGATTGACGAATCTCAATCAGGAATACGCCGACGAGCAGTTCAAGTCGAATTTTCCGTTGCTGCGCAGTATGACGATGAACTGGAAAATTCCGCTCGGCGACGATTTTGAAAATCGGCGCGCCGAAAATTTATTAATCAAATGGAAAATCTACGCCGACAACGCGTTGCCGAAAGAAGGAAAAATTCCGGTGCGGGAAATCGAAATTGTAGATTTGAGAAGAAATCAAAAGTAATTGTAACATCTAGAGTTTACGACTTAATTAACTACCAACTTATGCGAAGAGCGAAAATTTTAGCAACACTCGGACCGGCGTCAAACACGCAGGCGACAATCGAAGCGATGATCAAAGCCGGACTGAACGCCGTGCGGATTAATATGTCGCACGGCACGCAGGACGAACACGCCGCAACGATCAAAACGGCGAAAGCGGCGGCACACAAACTGAACACGCCGCTGGCGATTTTGGTTGATTTATCCGGTCCGAAAATTCGCACCGGATTGCTGCAAAACGCCAAACCAGTTCAGCTTGAAACCGATGCCGAATTCGTCATCACGTCACGCGACATCGAAGGAAACGCGAGCGAAGTTTCGACCAATTACAAAGAGATTCCGAAACTCGTTAAAAAAGACGACAAAATTCTGCTCGACGACGGCGCGATTGAATTGAAAGTTAAAAAAGTGACGAAAACCGATGTCACGACGACGGTCGTTAACGGCGGAACGCTGTCCGAGCGCAAAGGAATCAATTTGCCGAACACGAGTTTGCCGATTCCGTCTTTGACCGACAAAGACCGCAAGGATTTGGAATGGGCGATGACGCAGGACGTTGATTACATTGCACTTTCATTCGTGCGGCAAGGCAAAGACTGCAAGGAAGTGCGTGATTTGATTAAAAAACTGAACACGCGCAAATGGGGCAGACCGCTGCTCGTCGCAAAAATCGAAAAAGCCGAAGCGATTGAAAATTTGGACGACATTATCGCCAACACCGACGGCGTGATGGTCGCGCGCGGCGATTTGGGAGTTGAAACGAGCGCCGAACTCGTGCCGGTTTATCAAAAACGAATTATCGAGCAAGCGGTGATGAATGATCGCTTTGTGATTACCGCAACGCAGATGCTGCAATCAATGGTGGACAGTCCGCGACCGACGCGCGCCGAAGCGTCCGACGTGGCGAACGCCGTGTGGGACGGAACCGAC
>SXVE01000143.1 GCA_005790265.1 Acidobacteriota bacterium
GGCAGCTTGACGATTATCGCGACGGCTTTGATTGATATGGGTTCCAGAATGGACGACGTGATCTTTGAAGAATTCAAAGGAACGGGCAACTCAGAAATTCATCTCGACCGCCGACTTTCGGACAAACGTCTGTTTCCGGCGATTGACTTGCAGCGCTCCGGCACGCGTAAAGAAGAATTGCTGATTAGCAAAGAAGACCTTAACCGCATCTGGGTAATGCGCCGTGTTCTCAACCCTTTGTCGCCCGTCGAACAAATGGAAGTCGTGCTCGAACGTTTATCGAAAACCAAAGCGAACTCGGAATTTTTGGCTTCGATGCAGACTTAATTTTTCAATTAACAGGAAAGCAAAAAGGAGCGCGCCAACAAAAATTAAATGTTGGCGCGCTCTGTTTATTGTCGTTTAGTTAAATTTTCTGTCACCAGATTACTCGCGATGCGACATTAATCCGCGCCCGATCAAACCGATGCCGCCAACGAGCAGTGTGAGCATCACCAGCGTATTAAAAAGACTGGTGGGCTGAAAATAAATGTTTAGATTGGTGATGATGCCCGCGAAGATAATGACGACGCCCGCGAACGTAAGCAGCCAGCCGAAAATTGATTTGCCGTTGAAAAACAGCAGACCGATGCCGAACAAAAGCGGCACGAGCGTCAGCCCAAATGCGCTGTGTCCCCAAAAAGTCCAGTAACCGCTCGACACGGTAACTTGATTAGTCAAAAGATACGCGCCTGCAATCGCCATCACCAAACCGATAAAAAATTCGGCAACTCCGCCAGTCGTTCCGCCCGCACCGCTGAATCTCGATTCATTGTCCATAAAAATATTTCGCTTCGCCTAATTTACAAACTCTATTGGTTTACGAAAAAAATAACAAAAGTTTGCACAAAAATTTCAAATAAAAAATGAAAAGTGCGGCGAAAATTAAATTTTCGTCGCACTTTTCATTGCAAGCTAATTTTTAAGAATTACGAATCTCATAATTGATAATTCGTCACAACCTCGTTAATTGCTCATTCCGAGATTTTTGACTAAAAATCCGTAAAGGTCGGCTTGTTCTTCGATGACTTTTGCCGTCGGTTTGCCCGCGCCGTGTCCGGCTTTGGTTTCGATGCGAATCAAAACCGGCGCGTCGCCGGCTTGCGATTCCTGCAAAGTTGCGGCGTATTTGAAGCTGTGCGCCGGGACAACGCGGTCGTCGTGGTCGGCGGTCGTCACCAGAACTGCCGGGTATTTCGTGCCTTTTTTCAAATTGTGCAGCGGCGAATATTTATAAATCGCCGCGAATTCTTCCGCGTTGTCGGGCGAGCCGTAATCGGAAGTCCAGTAGCGTCCGGCGGTGAATTTATGGAAGCGGAGCATATCCATTACGCCGACGGCGGGAAGCGCCGCGCCGAATAAATCCGGTCGCTGATTGAGAACCGCGCCGACGAGCAAGCCGCCGTTCGAGCCGCCTTGAATCGCGAGTTTCGGCGCGCTCGTGTATTTCTGCGCGATTAAATATTCCGCCGCGCCGATAAAATCGTCGAACGCTTTTTGGCGATTTAATTTAATCGCCGCTTCGTGCCACGTTTTGCCGTATTCGCCGCCGCCGCGCAAATTCGCGACCGCGTAAACGCCGCCCATTTCCATCCACGCGACGCGCGAAACGGAAAATCCGGGCGTCAAGGAATTATTAAAACCGCCGTAACCGTAAAGCAGCGTCGGGTTCGTGCCGTCCATTTTAATTCCTTTTTTGTGGACGACGAACATCGGAACTTTCGTGCCGTCTTTCGAGTTGTAAAAAACCTGTTTGACTTCATACTGCGTCGGGTCGAATTTGACGTTTGCCTGACGGAAAATCTCGGATTTGCCGGTTTTCATATCGTAGCGGTAAATCGTCGGCGGTGTCGCGTAGCTCGAAAACGTGTAGAAAGTTTCGGTGTCGTTGCGTTCGCCGCCGAAACCGCCCGCCGAACCGATGCCGGGAAGCTCGACGTTGCGCACGAATTTGCCGTTCGTGTCATAAATGCGAATCTGCGTGTAGGCGTCTTTCAAATAATTCGCGACGAACTGATTGTTGATGAAACTGATGCCGCCAAGCGTTTCTTTCGCTTCGGGAATAATTTCCTTCCATTCTTTTGCCGCTTTCGACACGTCAACCGACATCACGCGTCCGAGCGGCGCGCCGTTGTCCGTTTCAAAATAAAAATTCGCGCCGTCGTTGCCGATAAAGCTGTAACTCGCTTCAAATTTATCAATGAGCGGCAAAACTTTTGAATCGGCTTTCGTTAAATCTTTGTAGAAAATCTGATTTTTCGGCGAAGTTCCTTTGGAAACGTAAACGATCAGCCATTTGCCGTCTTCCGAAACGCCGCCGCCGACGCTCATTTCTTTATCGTCGGGACGTTCGTAAATCAAAATGTCTTCCGATTGCGCGGTGCCGAGTTTGTGGTAATAAATTTTCTGATTGTAATTGAGGCTCGTCAATCTCGCTTTTTCATCAACGATTGGAAAACGCGAATAAAAAACGCCTTTGCCGTCTTTCGACCACGACGCGCCGGAAAATTTGATGTCTTTCAAAACGTCCGGCAAATCTTTGCCCGTTTCGACATCGCGGAAATGCCACTCAACCCAATCCGAACCGGACGCCGACAAACCGTAAGCGAGCAATTTGCCGTCGTCGGAAACGCGCAGACCGTTTAAGGCAACGGTTCCGTCTGTCGACAGCGTGTTCGGATCGAGCAGCACGCGACCTTTGTCGTTAATTGAATTCGCTACGTAAAAAACGCTCTGGTTTTGCAAACCGTCGTTTTTCGAGTAG
This sequence comes from Acidobacteriota bacterium, assembly GCA_005790265.1. Lineage (GTDB taxonomy): Bacteria > Acidobacteriota > Blastocatellia > Pyrinomonadales > Pyrinomonadaceae > SXVE01. Next base: position 2,804 of record SXVE01000143.1, read on the forward strand.
AAATATTTGTCGCCCTGTTTCGACGGCGCGGAATATTTTTCGTAATTCCAAAGTTCGGTCAAACGCGCTTTAATTTTGGCGCGTTCGGGAATTTGATTGAGATAAGCGTAAGTAACCTTGTTTTGCTCCTCAACCCACGCTTTGGTTTCCGCCGAATTGTCGTCTTCAAGCCAGCGATACGGATCGGAAATTTTCGTTCCGTGATAATCGTCAACCTGTTCAACTTTTTTGGTTTGCGGATATTGATATTTCGTTTGTGCAAAATTGTTTGCGGAAAAAATCATCGAAATTGTCAGAATCAGAAAAAGTTTAGTCACCATTTCGCGTTCGTTCACCTCTTTTTTAATTTTTTGGTTTTGTAGAATGACAAATTATTATAGTGTGCGTTTGATAGATGACAAAACGGCGCGCCGAATATGCACGGAAACTTTTCCGGCTGCGTTAATCGAAAATCGCAAACTCGGTTAGAAAAAAAGAAAGCGAAGTTTCCGAATAGGCAACTTCGCTTTCTTTTTTTGATGTTTTTCGCAGTAATGAAAAATTTTATTTCAGCCTTAAAAAACCGGAAGGTTATTTTCCGCCAATCCTTTATTTCTCGAATCGAAATCTTCCGGTTCGTAGTGCGGCAGCCAGTGCGATTTTTGAAAAAGCATCTGTTCGGCTTCTTCTTTCGGCTGCGGTTTGGCGAGCAGATAACCTTGTCCGTAATCGCATCCGAGATATTGCAACAGCGATAGCTGACCTTCGGTTTCAATGCCTTCAGCGATGATTTTCATTTTCAAATTCTTGGCGAGCGAAACGATGGTCTGAAGAATTTCCGAGTTTTCGCCGTTTTCGCCGACCGAATAAACAAACGAACGATCAATTTTCAAAGTGTCGAACGGCAGGCGATGAAGGTAATTCAAACTTGAATATCCGGTTCCGAAATCGTCAATCGAAAGCTGGACGCCGGTTTGTTTGAGACGCGTTAAAATATCAATCGTATGTTCGGCGTTTTCCATCGCGACGCTTTCGGTTATTTCGAGTTTTAACGCTTCGGGCGGCAGCCCCGAATGTTCGAGCGCTTGTTCGACGTCGTCAACCAGCTCATCGTTTGATAAATGTTTTCCGGAAATGTTGACGCTGACGATCAGATTCTGAAATTCCGGCGCGATTTTTCGCCATTTCGCCAGTTGTTCGCAAGTTTCCTGCAAAATCCAGATTGTAATCGGCACAATTAAGCCGGAATCTTCGGCAATCGGAATAAATTTTGCCGGAGAAATCATTCCGAGTTCGGGATGATGCCAGCGCAGCAATGCTTCAAAACCGATGATTTTTCCTTCATTGAGTGAAATCAGCGGTTGATAATGCATCGAAAGCTGACTGCGTTCGAGCGCGTGCCGCAAATCGGATTCGAGCCGCACTCTTTCGAGAAAACGCACACGAAGTTCTTTAGTGAAAACCGCTACTCCAATGCCTTTTTCTTTGGCGTAATGCATCGCGATATCGGCGTCGCGCAAAATATCTTCGGGCGTATTGTATTCGAGATCGCACGGCGCGACGCCGATATTGACGCTGATAAAAATTCTGTTTCCGCTTAACGAAAACGGCTGCGCGATGCTTTGATGAATGCGGCGCGCGACTTTTAATGCTTTACCGACCGTTGAAATGTCGCGCAGAATAATGGCGAATTCATCGCCGCCGAGCCGCGCGACTGTGTCGGTTTTCTGCACCATTCGCAAAAAACGTTTCGCCACAATTGTTAAAATCTTGTCGCCGATGGTGTGTCCGAGGCTGTCATTAATATTTTTGAAACGCCGGATATCAAGAAACAAAACGTGAAAGCAGATGTCCGGATTGTTTTTGTAACCGTTAATTAAGTTAAACAAAAGCTCGGAAAATTGCTGGCGATTGGCAAGATTGGTCAGCGAATCGTGCAGAGCAGCGTGTTTGAATGCCTTCTGACTTTTGCGCAGTGCTTCGTTGGCGGTTTCTTCTTTTTTCAGCGAATCAGACAATTTCGCTGCGTATTTTTCGACTTCGATGCGCTTTTCTCTTTCGGCTTCAGCTTTTTCCTGTTCGGCGCGTTCGGCTTGCGAAAAAGCCGAGTTGATTTCGCCGATCATTTTCCGGTAATTAAAATACGCAATTGAGAGAATTAAAAACGCGATGGTCACCAACACGATATCGGCGTAATTAATCAGCTTAAAGATTACGCCGGCGAGACCCGCGCCGGTAAATTGAGTAAGCGATGCGGACAAACACTGCCGTTTCCATGTTTCAAAAAACTTATCCTGATCTTTAATTTTTTGGTAAAAAGCGGCGAAGATTGACGAAACAAAAAACTGCGAAAGCGCTAAAGTGCCGAGCACGATAATCAACCCGCGCGTGCTGTAAATATCGAAATTAGTGCTAATCGAAGAAAAGCACAAAAGCAAGACGACATAAGTGATAGTCGTTAAAAGCGATGCGAGCGAAGAATTAAAAAGGATAATCCAATGGCTGGCGAGAATTCCTCTTCTCTTCAAATAAACGCAGGTGGCAAAAGTTTCGACAAAGGCGATCAAAACCGCCATTTCGCCGCCGTAAATTAAAAAAGTCAGAAATACAACGGAATCGGAAAAACTCAGAGTCAGATTTGAACGCGGAAACTGAAGGCTCATTTTCGGAGCCAGCGCGACAGCGAAAATCAGCACGAAGAGAAAGCTCCAGCTCAACGCCAAATTCGGTAATTGCGCAAGTGCGTACAGGAAACTCACACTGCCTGTAAGAGTAATAATTGCTTTTAAGTAGTTTAGAAAATTTACCCTTGTCATAAGCAGTAGAAGCCAGGGCAGGGAAAAATTAAGAAAAGGATGTTTGAAAAAAGAAGTAAGGTGATTAACCTTGTTGTCACTATAACATTTAATTAGAGATTTTTACTAGCTAAAAACAATTAGAAAATAACAAAGCAAAGCTCTGCATACTCCGTAAACACCAATTGTATATTCGGTTAACACTAGACGGTTTATTTGATAACTAAATACACAATCGGAGATTTTAATAAAAATTTATATAATTGTTGCAATTACTGTACTTAGAGTTTTTAGTCAGTGGATTTTTTATTTGGCACGGCTATTGTAATAGTCAATGGCAGATCGAACAAATTCAAAAAACTGAGGAAAATGAAAATGAAAAAATTTATCGCAACAACAACTTTGATGGCAGCAATGATGGTTAGCTCAACTTTTGCTTCGACCGGCTTATTGGTCAGCGATGCAACCGGCTTATTGGTCAGCGACGCGGGAAGCGGCAAAGCGAACAAAACCTGCACCCAAACAGCGCCGACCGGAAAATTCTCGAAATTCAATTACGGAATTATCATCAACAGCTTTACCGGAATCATCATCAACAGCCTGACCGGAATCATCATCAACAGCTCGACCGAACCGAGAACCGAATGCGGAATCATTATCAACAGCTAATTGAGGATTTGTCGATAAACAATTGATAAATCTCCCGCTTAAATAACCCGCCGATTAATCGGCGGGTTATTTTTTTATTTCACGGTGAAAACGTGCGCCTGCGGCGAAAGACGGCGCAGGTCGTCAACCGCTTTCGGCAAAACTTCCAACAAATACTCAATATCTTCCTCGCTGGAATCTTTTCCGAAACTAAACCGAATCGCTCCGCGGGCAAGTTCGTCATTTCTGCCGAGCGCGCGAATAACCGGCGACGGCTCCAAACTGCCCGACGAACAGGCTGAACCGGTCGAGACGGCGATGCCTTGCAAATCAAGATTGATCAATAAACCTTCGCCTTCAACAAAACGAAACGAAATGTTGGAAATATGCGGCAATCTCTGTTCCGCATCGCCGTTAAAAAATATTTCGGGAATGATTTCGCCGACTTTATTTTCAAATTTATCGCGCAGCTGCGACAGATGATGCTGGTTGGCAGGAAGATTGCTTTTAGCTAATTCGCAGGCTTTGCCGAAAGCGACGATGTGCGGCACCGGTTCAGTGCCGCCGCGCCGGTCGCGTTCCTGATGACCGCCGATATTTTGCGGATGAAGCCGGACGCCGCGACGCACATATAAAGCCCCGATTCCTTTCGGCGCATTTATTTTGTGAGCTGAAAGTGACAGCAAATCACAGCCGATTTCCTCGACATCGAGCGAAATTTTTCCGGCGGCTTGAACGGCGTCGGTGTGAAACCAAATTTTTCTTCCTTCTTCGCGCAAACCGCGAACAATTTTGCCGATTTCCTCGACCGGTTGAATCGTGCCGATTTCGTTGTTGGCGGTCATCACCGAAATCAAAATCGTGTCGCTGCGAACGGCATTTTTCACATCTTCGATGCGCACGATTCCGTTTTCGTAAACCGGCAGATAAGTGACTTCGTAACCGCGCTTTTCTAAATCCTGACAAACATTTTTGACCGCCGAATGTTCGATTTGCGAAGTAATAATATGTTTTCCGTATTTTTCGTTTGATTCGAGCAGTCCGCGAATCGCTAAATTATTAGCTTCGGTTCCGCCCGAGGTGAAAATGATTTCATTCGGGCGCGCGTTGATTAATTGCGCCGTTTGGTGACGAGCTTTATCAACCGCGCCGCGAACTTCCTGTCCGAAAAAATGAATGCTCGAAGCATTGCCGAATTTGTCCGTTAAAAAAGGAAGCATTTCGGCGACGACTTCTTGATCAATCGGTGTGGTGGCGCTGTGATCCAAATAAATTCTGCGAAACATACGCACTATTTTAACTTATCAAAATAAAACCGCGAAGGCTGACGACAAAAATATTACATTCAAAATGCCGCTGTTTGACGTCTAAACGAGAACTTATCTTGCTGAAAAAGCGCCGGATAAGATAAAGTAAAACCTTGTATTTACGCCGCGCATCAAAAGCCGCGAGTAATAATACAAAAGAGGATTAAATAATGGATTTTACAACGAGAGAAATGTTAAAGCGTTACGCGAAATTGGCAATCGGGCAGCCGTTTGCGCCGATTTTGCTGAACATTTTGGTGACGAGCGTGTGCGATATGCGCTGCACGCACTGTTTTTTCACCGACGAACTCGATGATCGTCCGCGCAAAAAATTGCAGATGAAAACCGAGGAAATCGAAAAAATCTCCGAAACTTTGGGCGGCAATCTCGGTGTTTTGATTTTAGCGGGCGGCGAA
>SXVE01000144.1 GCA_005790265.1 Acidobacteriota bacterium
AATCAAGCATTATCGAAGAATCTTTACCAGATTCGAGAAATTATCAAAGAACTATCTGAGTTTCATTCATCTGGTTAGTTCAGTTATTTGGCTCAGATGAAATGTCAACAGAACCTAATAACTTACGGGCAAAATAACAGCTCTTGACACACGTATTTTCTCATTCGCTGCATAACGTTTTAACTAATCAAACCGTGTTGCGCAGCCGCTCATCACTCGCTTTCCGCCGTTCGTCACAAACGCTTTTCAAACGTGCATCTTTCCGCATCCGATCTTCTTCAAATGACCGACGCCATTGAAAACCGACCAGCAACAATCGGCTTGAACGGGCGTCTGAAGCCGAGCGTGAAGCGTAGCGCGCAGAGAGATGGCACGAACGCTTCGCGCCGATCAACAAACTGATGAACAGAAACACACAAATTTTCAGCGCATTTTTTCTGGCGGCGATTTTTTCGATTTTCGTTGTCGCGCTGATCAAAAACGGCGGTTTCAATTTTTCGGCGTCCGACTCGATTATCGAAACGGGCGAAAAAGCGGGAGCGAGTCTCGGTTCTTATTCAAAAATGGCGATGCTTTCGATGAAACCGGCGGATGAACGTCTGGCAATGCCGGTGCAGGGCGTGCGAATGCGGCAAATCGCCGACACGTGGGGCGCGGCGCGATCCGAAGGACGCGAACACAGCGGGCAGGATATTTTCGCCAAAAAAGGCACGCCGGTTTATTCGGCAACCGAAGGTTATGTTCTGCGCGTCGGCGAAAATCGGCTCGGCGGCAAAGTCGTCTTTGTTTACGGCGCGGGCGGACGACGATATTACTACGCGCATTTGGACGATTTCGCGCCCGACTTAAAACCGGGCGATTACGTCACGACGAGCAGTTTAATCGGTTACGTCGGCGCGACCGGAAACGCTAAAAATACTCCACCGCATTTGCATTTCGGAGTTTACGGCGCAGACGGCGCGATGAATCCGCTGCCGCTTTTAACCGACCGAACGACGAATTCGGCAAACGAAAAAACGGACAGCCAGGCTGTTGAAAAATCCAGAGAAATAACAAACGGAAAAACACTATGAAGATAATAATTTCGGTCAGACAAATATTGTTGTTAACGGTTCTGTCAGCAGTTTTTTCGGCGGCGACAGTAACCGGCATTCATTCATTTTTAACTTACGGCGCAAGCGCGGCGACCGAAGAAATTGCGCCGACAATTGCCGCCGTCAGCGATCCGGCGACGGCGACCGACGAACAGAATAACGTTGAGGTTTACCGCGCGATGTCGCCCGGCGTCGTTTTTATCACATCCAAAGGCGCGACCGGACGCGGCGGCGGAACCGGCTCCGGTTCGATTATTGACAAACAGGGACATATTTTAACCAACGATCACGTTATTTCCGGCGCGGCGCGCATTTCGGTCAGTCTCGGCGGCAGCCACACGTATCCGGCGACAGTCATCGGGCGCGATCCGGACACGGATTTGGCGGTGATTAAAATTGCAGCTCCGGCAAGCGAATTAACCGTTGTGCCGCTCGGCAATTCCGACAATTTGATTGTCGGGCAAAAAGTGCTCGCCATCGGCAATCCGTTCGGTTTGGACAGAACTTTGACGACCGGCGTGATTTCCGGTCTCGGTCGCACGATCCGGGCGCGCAGCGGTCGCGCCATCGAAGGCGTGCAAACGGACGCATCAATCAATCCGGGCAATTCGGGCGGACCGCTGCTCAATTCGCGCGGTCAGATGATCGGCATTAACTCGCAGATTTACAGCTCGAACGGCGGCTCAAACGGCATCGGTTTCGCCGTTCCGGTCAACGTCGCCACGCGCATTATTCCGCAATTAATCAATGGCGGCGCGGTTACTCGTCCGCGTCTCGGCGTGACGACGCGCAGCGTCGCATCTTTGCAGGGACAAGTCAAAACGCCGGTTGAAGAAGGCGCGTTGATTGTTAACGTCGCGCCGAACACGGCGGCGGCGAGTGCGGGTTTGCGCGGAATCGGCGAAACGGCGGACGGCGCGGTTGTTCTCGGCGATATTATCGTCGGCGTTGACGGCGAAAAAGTGTCGGGCGGCGACGATTTAACGAAAATTCTCGACCGCAAAGCCGTCGGCGATACGATTCAGGTGGAAATCTACCGCGACGGCAGAAAAATGACAATCGCCGCGCGTTTGTCCGCCGCTAATTAAATAAAAAAGTCGGTTAAAATAATGCGGAAATGGCGAAGCTGCGAAATCGTCAAATAAACGAAAAGGCAAAATTTAGAAAGCAATTCTATTTTTTGCCTTTTTCGCTTTCAAATTTTCCTGCAATTAACGCCGGAAAATTCATTTTATTTTTCACTTGAAGGCGGCGGCTGTTAACATTACTTTATGTTTGGAATGCGGGGTTGGCGAAAATGGCTCGTCGGATTTTTGTGCTGGACGACGATTGCGCTCGTTTTCGCCAGTCAGTCTTATATTTACGGCGTTGTGACCGGCGAAGACAAAGATTGGTCGCGCGTTTTTTCGTGGACGCTCGCCGACTGGTATTTGTGGGCGTTGCTGTCGCCGGCGATTTTCTGGCTCGCCGACCGTTTTCGATTCGAGCGCGAAACGTGGAAAATCGCGCTCGCCGTTCATTTCGCCGCTGCCGCCTGCGCCGCGCTCGCCCACGTTTTTTTCCAGTCGCTCGTCCAGTGCGTCACGTTTTGGTCGCGCGTCGGCGGCGATTCGCTGTTCGGCGTTTTCGGTTTTCTGCTGACGAAAAAATTTCATCTCAATCTGCTGACTTACGCGGCAATCGTCGGCACGTCGCACGCCGCGTTTTATTATCGCCGTTATCACGAACGCGGCGCGCAGCTCGCCCGCGCGCGGCTGCAAAGTTTGCAGATGCAATTGCAGCCGCACTTTCTTTTCAACACTTTAAATACGATTTCCGAACTCGTGCACCGCGATCCGCGCGCCGCCGACCGCACGATTGCGCGGCTCGGCGATTTGCTGCGGCTCGCGCTCGAAACCGAAAAATCACCGGAAGTTTCGCTGCGCGAGGAACTCGAGTTTTCGCAAAAATATCTGGAAATCGAAAAAACGCGTTTTCACGACCGTTTGACCGTTGATTTCGCGGTCGCGCCCGAAACGCTCGACGCGTGTCTGCCGAGTATGATTTTGCAGCCGCTGCTCGAAAACGCCGTTCGTCACGGCATCGCGGCGCGTCCGGGCGCGGGAAAAATTGACGTGCGCGCCGAACGCGCGGGCGGAATGCTCGAACTCGTCGTCGCGGACGACGGCGGCGGAATTTCCGATGCGAACGGCGAAAATTTTCGTGAAGGCATCGGTTTATCAAACACACGCGCCCGGCTGAAACAGCTTTACGGCACACGGCAGAATTTAACTTTTCACAACTCGAAAACCGGCGGATTGGAAGTCGTGCTGCAAATTCCGTTTCGCGCCAAAAACAACTGATAAATCACCGATGCCGAAAATTCGCGCCGCCATTATTGACGATGAACCTTTCGCCCGCGAGCGCGTGCGGCGGCTTTTGGCGGACGACGCGGACATCGAAATCGTCGGCGAAGCTGGCGACGGTTTTGAAGCTGTTTCGCTGATTAAACGAGCGAAACCGGCGCTCGTTTTTCTCGACGTGCAAATGCCGGGCAAAGACGGTTTTGCGGTGCTTGCCGATCTCGCAACCGATGAAATGCCGATTGTCATTTTTCTGACCGCTTACGATCAATACGCCGTCAAAGCGTTTGAAGCCGCCGCGCTCGATTATCTTTTGAAACCGTTTGACGAAGACCGACTCGCGAAAGCCGTTGCCCGCGCCAAAGCGCAGATGCAGATTGCCGACGAAATCGAGCAGCCGGAAACGAGCGAGATTTTCAAATCGGAAACGGGTTTTTTAGAACGCGTGCTCGTGAAAAAAGGCGGGCGCGTTTTTTTCTTCAAAACCGACGAAATCGAATGGATCGAGGCTTACGGCAATTACGTCCGGCTGCATTTTCCGCAGCAGACGCATCTTTTGCGCGAAACGATTTCGAGTCTTGAAACCGCGCTCGATCCGCGCCGCTTCGTTCGCGTTCATCGCTCCGGCATCGTCAATCTCGACCGCATTCGCGAGCTGCAAACCGTTTTCGGCAGCCGCGCTCGACTTATTTTGACGAGCGGCGCGGAAATTTTCGTCAGCCGCCGTTATTTCCGCAAACTATCAAAATTAATCGAACAATCCTGATTTCTTCGCCGCTTTTTTGGCGGCATTTCCGGCACAGCAGATTTTTCAAAAACTATTTCTCTGATTTTCCGTTACAAATAAAACTTGTAAATTTTGACGTTTTTTTGCGTTCCGGTGAAACCTTTTTTCGTTTTCGGGAACTAAACATTCGTCAGGCAAAGTTTGAAACAGGAAACGCGTTATGGACATCCCGATGCTTTTTCACGCGCAGGCGGAAATAAAAAATACAGCCGAATACTCCGACGTTTTGATTGCGCGGGCGCAAAACGGCGACCGCGAAGCGTTCGGCTTGATTTTCGAGCATCATCACCGCTTCGTTTTCAAATTTATTTACGCGATGACCGGCGAAGCGGCGGCGGCGGAAGAATTGACGCAGGAAACTTTTCTCGGCGCGTATAAAAATATTCACGCACTGCGCGGCGACGCGCGGCTGAAAACTTGGTTGTGCGGCATCGCGAAAAACGTCGTTTATAAATCGTTTCGCACGCGCGGCAAAGATTTGGCGCAAAACGATGACGACATCGAATCGCTCGACGTTTCCGGCGACGAAAAAACCGCGCCCGACCGCGAATTTTTGAGCAAGGAATTAAATCAAAAAATCAGCAAAGCGCTCGAAAATCTCGACGCGGACAAACGCATCGTTTTCACGCTCAAAGAATTGCAGCACTTAAGTTACAAGGAAATCGCTGAAATCACCGGACACAGCATTCCGAAATTAAAAACCGATTTGCACCGCGCGAAAATAGAAATGCGCGCTGCTTTGCGTCCTTACTTAGAGGTAAAAAAATGAACTGCGAAAAATGCTTGTATTTGATTGATGATTTAATCGAAGGCGAACTCGACGAACTGTTTGCGGCGCAAATCGAGCAGCACATTGACGCTTGTTCAGATTGCCGCGCGGAATTTGAAATCGCCCGACGGGAAAAAGCGTTGTTCGCCGATTTTATGTTCGCCGCCGAACCGTCGGAAAATCTGCGCACGAATTTTTACGCGCGGCTCGAAGCTGAAAATCAATCGGCGCCGGCAGTAAAAATCAGCGAGCGGGCGAGCGACTGGAAAACTCGCATCTTCAGTTTTCTGCATTTTTCACCGGCATTAGCGGGCGCGGCGCTGATTATTGTTTGCGGACTGATTTTCGGTTTAACGAAACTCGTTTCAAACGAAAAAACCGGCGCTGATAATATTGTCGCCGACGCTAAAACGACTGATTTTCAATTGCCGCCGAATAATGAAAAACCGGTTGCCGAAAACGCGGCAAAAAATATCGCTCAAAAGCCGGAAATTATAAAAGTTGCCAAAACACCGAAATTAAACGACGCGAAGAATGAGCGCGACAAACGTTTGCGCGAAAAAATCAGCTTGGCGAAAACGCCGGAATTGCGGCGCGCGCCCAACGGAAAAAGCGTTCGGAAACTGGAAGATAATCGAATTTTTAACCGTTCGGCTGCCGAATTGAATAATCAAATTGCGCAGCTTTCCGAAGAAGAAAAACAGCGGCGCGCATTGCTGATCGCGCTCGAAACCGAAGCGACGCGGCAAATTGAAAAAGTCGAATTGCTGCTGCGTTCGTTCCGCAATGCGCGTTCGGCGGCGGACGGCGACGCGGAGTTTTTTGATGTCGCCTACGAACGGCAACAGGCGCGCAAGCTGCTCGAAAAAAACGTGCGTTTGCGCCGCGAAGCGGAAAATCTCGGCACGATTTACGCCGAAGAACTGCTCGGCAAAGTCGAACCGCTCTTGCTCGACATCGCCAATCTTGAAAAAAACGCCGCGCCCGAACGCGTGCGAGATATTAAAGAACGCGTGAGCAATCAAAATATTATCGCGAGTTTGCAGATTTACTAATTAACAGAAAAAAGTTCGCACAGCCTGTAAAAACTTAAAAATAAGCAGTTTACGCTGGCGGAAAAGGAGAAACGATGAACCGCAATTTATACCAGAGAATTTATAAAATCTTTCCGGCGTTATTATTCATACTTTTGATTTATACCGCCGTAACGCCGGAAAATATTATCGCTTTTACAGTTGACCCGACGATTTTGGAAACTGTCAATCAAGACGATTTCGACAAGAAATTTCGCGAAGGAAGAGATTTGATTGACCGCGAAGAATGGGCGCGCGCGGCTGATAAATTCAGCGAAGTAACCGCCAAATATCCGGACAACAAATCAACCGATGCCGCGCTTTACTGGCTCGCTTTCTGTCAGAAAAAACAGAAACAGTTGAAGGAAGCCGACGCGACGCTCGAACGCTTGATCGAACGTTTTCCGTCGTCATCGTGGGCTTCGGACGCGCGCGTGATGAAAATGGAAATCGCGCTTCCGCTCGGCGGCGTTTATGTCGCCGGCGCGGTTGGCGGCAGCAGTAAAATCTATACGACCGCGCCGGCGGCGGAGTTGTTTTCGACTGATGCCTCTAAAACAGCTTCGCTCAACAATGCGCGCGCCGCTGCAACTGCGCCCGTTTACGCTCAATCCATCGGCGTCGGCGGTTTTTACGCGACCGAATCGAAAACGCCGCTCGACCGCGAAGACGAAATCAAAATCGCCGCCTTTCAGAGCTTGCTCGCCGCCGATCCAAAACGAGCGGTCGAAATACTGAACGAAGTTTTGCAGCCGAACGCGAAAACGAGCGAAACGCTGAAAATAGAATTCGTTCGCGTTTTGCGCCGACCGCGTGTTTTTTACAACAACAGCGGCGGCAGCATCGAACCGCTGACGATTATCGGCTTAAACGGAATGGCGACCGGCACAAACGCGGCGAATTCTAACGCCGAAAAAAATCAAACGACACGGCTGATTCGCGAAGCGCTCGTCAAGAGTTTTCAAAACGAAACAAACGTTAAAGTGCGCAAAGAAATCGTTTACACGCTTGCCGAAATCGGTGACGCGCAATCTACCGATTACGTCGTGCAGCTCTATTCTTCGGAAAACGACCGCGAGATAAAAAAAGCGATTATCAATTCGCTCGGCGGCGCTGCGGCGTTTTTCAGTGCGGGACCCGGCGCGGTTTTTACCGGCAGCGCGACGGCGAACAGCAAAAAAGTCGAATTCGACAAATTGATGGAAATTCTGCGCACGGAAAAAGACGCGGAGCTGCGGCGATTGGCTTTCAGCGTTTTGCAGCGTCAATCGAATTGGTCAACAAATCCGCAGTCGGTCGAAATGATCGCGCAGATGTATGACGCGGAAACCGACGAACAATTCAAAATCGCGCTCGTTCAATCGCTCGGCAGAAACAAACAAAAAGCGGCGACCGACAAACTTCTGCAAATCGCCCGCAGCGACCGATCCGACAAACTCAAACTCGAAGCGATTTACGCGCTTCGTTCAAGCCGCGACCCGGAAGTTTTGCGATTTCTGGAAAATTTAATCAAGTAACTTTCTGATTTTTTCGCTCGGTCTCGCGACGGGAAAATGTTTTCGTTACCCCGCGAAACCGAGCGCGTTAAATCTAATTGTGCGGCGGCAAATAATTCGGTGAGAAATTAACGGCTTTTCTCAAAACAATCTTCGTCTTTCTGTCCGTCGAAACAAAGAATCAGCGGCGCGTCCGGGCGAAAAAGGCTTTCCAGTTTTTTGACCGTGAATTTTTTAATCAGCGTCGAAGCCGTCAGCGTGCGGCGAAAATTATCTTTTTTGTCGCACGTGCTCGAACCGACCGAAATGAGCGCGCCCAAATTCATCGTCAGCGTGTCGCCGCTGATTTCGATTGTGCCGCTCGCTCTGCCGGTTTCCTTGATTTTGCACTGCGTAATCGCCAGCACGTCTTTGTCATACAAATAATTCATCGTGCCGTCGGGCATAAATTCAAACGTGAAAGTTTCGCCCGAACGATAAGTCGTTTTGCCGGTGTAATCAACGTTTCCGCTGCCGATGCTGCGCGTCCATTTGCCGTAAATGTTCGCCGCGCCGCCCGCCGTCGTTGTTTTGTCGGCGCGCTGGTCGAAAACGTCGCCCGTCGCCGCGTTTAGCGCGGTAAATTCGTCGCTGCCGCCGTGCGCCGCGCGGTAAACGCCGAGCAAAAATTTCGCGTCCGCTTCGCTCGATTCCTTCTTTTTCAAATCGGACAAAAATGTTTCGAGAAAAACGCGGCGAGTTTCGCGCCGCGTTTCGGCGTCCGCTTGTTTGATCTCGGCGAAGGTTTCCAAAATCGTATTCGTATTTTTGCGCGCCGTCGCCGCGTCATCGCGAAAATCTTTTTCGAGAAACTGCCGAAACTGCGATTTTTGCGCGAGCGAAAAATCCGTTTCAAACGCCCATTCGTAAAACTCGATCATTCCGGCGACATCGGCGCCGCTTGCTTTCTGCGCCGCAACTTCGTGCGCGGCAACGAAAAATGCCGCGCACGACATTATTAAAAAGAGAGATTTTAATTTGTTAATCATAATTTTTTCCTTTGATTTTTTATCCGAGTGCCGTCTTTAATCGCGCAAAATGAGACGCAAACGTATCGCGGAAAAATAAAAAAGACGACTGTTTCCAGCCGTCTTTCGTCTTTGCCAAAGTTTTTCGCAGTCAATTTTAATTTTGATTGCCGCTGAAAATAAATTGATTAAGCGTTTTCTCGAGCGTTTCAAAATACGGCTTCGCCAAGTACGCGTCGGCGCCGACCGCCAAACCTTTTGCTTTGTGAGCTTCAGCCGCGTCGCCCGAATAAAAAACAATCGGCGTGTGCGGCTGCGATTGGCGCATAATTTTGCACAGTTCAAAACCGTCGCCGTCCGGCAGACGCGTTTCGAGCAGATACAAATCGAAATTTTCGCTTTCCGACTTGCGCAGCGCTTCGGCGAAAGTGTCTGCCGGAGTGATTTTCAGATTCGGCAAATCGAACATCGCGCTGAGCAGCAAATGATCGTCTTCGTTTCGGGCAACGTAGAGAATGCGAAATAAGTCTGAATTTTTCATAAAGTTAGAGTTCTTGACTCAAAATTATTGCTTCAAATTCTGCGTAAATAATTTTCCGCTGGCAGTTGTTTTATCGGACTGTCGGTTTGTAAAAAACGGGAGCTAACAATTTTAAGATAAATGACCCGGCTTGAGTAAAACTTGAGATTCCCGTAGATTCTAGAAAGTTGCCCGTAAATTAAAACGAACAGGCAGTTTAATGTAAATTTTTATTATTAATTTTGCAATCGCTCACGCGTCGTTTCGCCGACTATTTTTAATTTTTTTTTCGCGGCAGTATTTGGTGCCGCCGACTGCGGCGAAATTTGAGTTTGACGGTTAAAATTTAATATATTTCGTTTGCTGCGAGAAAAGACCGGCGGTTTTTTCGGTCGTCAATTGCAGTAAATTCGGCGGTTGAGCGCATCATACAGGCGTTTGAGAATTCTATTCGGTCGCTTAAAACGGTTGTTAGAAAAAATAATATTTGAATTTTGCAAAATCACAAGGCAGAATTAAGCCTTTCTGTTTCTCGAAAAAATCCGGCGCGGATTTGATTTTTGGAAACGTTAAATTTGCCAAAAGGAAATGCGCTAATGAATCTTTTGAAGAAAATTCGCCGTAAGAAAAAGCTCTTTCGATTTGCCTTGAGTTTCGCTCTGACTTTCTCTTTTCTCTTCCCCGCAGCTTTTCAGGCGCAGACGATCAATCAATCTTTCCCCGATTTCAAAGTTCAACCGCCAACCGCAGCAATTTCCGGCGACGATTTTTTCGATCAAGATTTTATCGCCGAAAAAGATTTTCGCGTCGAAAAAACGCCGGTTGACGGCGGCGCGGAAATCATCACGATTTTTGCGAAACTGAAAGGTTTGCGCGACGCGCCGACGGAAAAAGCCGAAGAAGTTCCGCTCGTCAGCGTTTTGCGCGACACGCTCGGCGACCGCATTGCCGAAAACGACCGTTTGCGCTACGTCTGGGTTTTGAGTTACACGACGCCCTCGCTCAAACAGCGCGCGGCGGCGGCGATTCCGTTTTTGTATATGCGGACGACAAACAAAGGACGGGTAAAAAACGATTTGCCGCCCGCCGTCATTGATTTGCAGCCGGTCAAAAAAGATTTTTGGGACAGAGCTTTCTGGGAAGTTTTTCGCAATCTGATTCTCGAAGATTTGGCGCTTCCCGTGCGCGCCGTCACGTTGCAGTATCGCGAAAATGCGCGCAATTATCGCCGCGTTTCCATCGCGCGCGCGCTCGCCGTGCTCGCGCTTTACGAATCAATCGAAGGCAAGAAACTTTTGAGCGATGGCGATTTGCGCGATATTCAGGCGCGAATGATGCTTTCCGATCAGCTGTTCGGCTCGTTCGTCAAAAACGAAAATCTGACGCGCGCTTACGAGAAAAAAGTCGCCGAACGCCACAGCCAGCGCGGTCAAAATTGGGAACTGCTGCGTCAATATTCGGAAGCGCAGAATTTGTATTTTGAACCGCTCGCAATGCCGGACGGCAGCGCGACGCACGCGCTCGTGTGGACGACGCAGGAAGATTTGGCAGCGAATAAAGAAAAATCGTTTGACGGGCGTTTTCTGAACATCAAAAGCCCGTGGCGCGACCGAACTTTAACTGATTGGAAAGGTTACTCGGAAACGCGCTGGTTCGACGCGAACAATCAAATCGTCAGCGCGAGCGCGCCGAATGCGAAGGCGAAAAAGATGATTCCGCTCGCGCTTTACGGACTCGATTTTCCGAAAATTCCCGTTGTGCTCGTTGATTTTCGCGATCAGCTCAATCCGAAAAAACGCGAGATGTCGAAGCGCGTGCTCAACGATTTAACGAACAATATTTTTTCCGTTTCGCGGTTTAATAACGTTCCGTATTTCGTCGGCAATTACTTGTATGAATTCGTTACCGGACGGCGCGGAATGGACATCAATCAAAGCTCGCGGCTCGATTCTTATTCGCAGTTAAAGCTGCTTTTATCGCTCAACGCTTCGCTCGACCCGCATTTTCGCGACGAAATCGCCGGACGCCTCGAATCGGTTTCGCTTAATCCGCTCGAAAACGATCTGGCGACGGAAATGAGAATCGCGCGGCGGCAATACGAAAATTTGATGAAATACGCGCGCCGACCCGACGGCTTGCCGGCGCAAATCGAAAACGAGCGGCGCGAAGAAATGACTCGGCTGAAACACAGCGGGCGGCAGCGATTTTTGTATCTGCTCGGTCGCACGATTTCGCTCGGCATTTACAAGCATCGCGAAAATTACACGGCAGAATTGCGCGCCGAAATGGACGTGCGCCGCCAGCTCGATTATCACGAAAGATTTTTGCGCGAAACGGCGCGCGACTCAGCCAAACCGGAAGTGGACAGCGATTTGGAAGCGATCAATCGCTCGCTTTATTTCATTTCGCAAAACGGCGACCGGGCGCAGAAAAAAACCGCGCAGGTCATCGCCCGCATTTTCGCGATCACCGACGACGAACAAACGCGAATGCTGTGTTTGAGCAGTCTTCACCGCATCAGTAATCCGTCCGCCGACAAAGCGTTGTTCGCTTTTCGCGAAAATCAGAATCTCGATCTGCGCTGGCGCGATTTATCGGCGCATTACCTCGAACTCTCCGCCAAAGAAAAACAGACGGCGAACGCGAACGCGCCGCAAAAGAGCGGCGAAACCAATGAGAATTAATCGTTTATCAGCAACAATTTTCCTCATTTTGGTTTTCGTTTTCGCGTTTGCCGACACGGTTTCGGCGCAGAACGTCAAACGCATCGTCGTCGTCAAAGTTGACGGTTTGCCCGGCGATTACGTTGACGAATCGGTCAAACAGCGCAGCGCGAAAACCGGCAGAAGCGTTTTGCCCTGGTTCGACGAAATCTTTTACCGCAACGGCACGCGTCTCGCCAATTTTTATTCGCGCGGAATGAGTCTTTCCGCGCCGTCGTGGTCGCTGATTGATACCGGACAACATCTGCAAATTAAAGGCAACGTCGAATACGACCGCTATGTTTTTCGCTCTTACGACTATCTCAATTTCATTCCGTTTTACGTCGCTTACGGCAGAAAAGAGCGCGTGGATATGCCGGGAATGGAGATTTTAGACCAACTCAAACAACCAATCGTTTCCGACGCTTTTCCGTACGAAAAACGCTACACGAGTTTTCAATTGTTTCAGCGCGGCGTTGATTGGGGCGTGCTGGCGAACGGTTTTTTGAAAATGATTCCGAACAAACCCGACGAGTTTATTGACGAATGGACAATCGGTTTCGATTATTTGAACACAACGGTCAATCAGCACGAACGCGATATCGTCAAAAAAATTGTTTCGCGTCCCGACATTGATT
>SXVE01000145.1 GCA_005790265.1 Acidobacteriota bacterium
CAGCGCCTGGAGAACATGCCGTGGCCGGACAGGTGCATCGCGGCCGCTGCCTGCCGCACGTAATCGATCTCCGTTCCGACGAGGAACGGCTTGTTGAACGGGACCTTGCGCGCGGCTGTCACAGTTTGATCTGGTCGCTCTTCTTGTCGAGACGCTGGGCCGGGCGCTGCACGTACGCGCCGTGTTCCTCCGTGTCGGCCATCACGACGGCGCCGGCGCCGATCAACGAATGAGGCGCGATCGCGATGCCGTTGCGAATCGTGGCGTTGACGCCGAGAAAAGAATACGCGCCGACCCGCACATGTCCTGAAATGACGACGTGGGAGCTCACGAAGACGTGGTCTTCGATCACCGAATCATGTCCGATGTGATTGCCGCTCCACAACACGACATTATCGCCGATTTTGACTTTATATTGAATGACATTGTTTTCAAAAATAAAACAGTTCTCGCCGATTTCGACGTTGTGCCAGACGAAAGCACGGCTGCTGACGTAAGACGCGCAGGTGTAGCCTTTTTCTTTTACCGCCCTAAAAATGCGCGTTCGAACGCGGTTCAACTGCGTATAGGAGATCGCAGCGAACGCCTGATAATCGTGCGGATTAAAATGCTTTTCGATTTCTTCAAACGCGACAACGGGCAAACCGAAAAATTCATCGCGTTTTTTATATTCCGTCTCGACGGCAAAACCGACAACTTCGTGCGGCGAATCGTATGTAAAATATTCGTAAGCCAATTCTGCCGTTTCGCCGTCGCCGATAATAACAATTTTGTGATTTTCTTTCATTTGGTATTTTTTCTGTCTTTGATTAAATAGTTGCATTGGTCTTCCAACTGCACAACGGATGAATTACTCCAGGCAGTTTATGAAAACTGCTGCCGCTTCGCTGGATTCCGTCATCAATATCGAAAACCAGAATATCATCCACGTGTAACACAATTTCTCTTTGATTTCGTCCAAACGAAACGCTAAAACCATACCGCTCGGCGTTCAATATATTGCTGGGGAAAATGCCGGTTGTTTTGTGCCAGCCGCGTGCTAAACCATCCTGCGCACAAACCGTTCCGATATGAGCAACGTGAATACCCTGTACGTTCATTAAATTCCAGGTTACATCGATATTGCCTCGGTCGATATTATTGTAGAATTCGATCTCAACAATTATTTCATCGTTGGTCAAAATTGGCTCACCAACTGATTTTTCTGCCGCATAAACGGCGGCACGGCGGATTTTTATGCTGTCATTTCCAGGCATCTGTTCTGAATTCCATTCTTGAAAGGAAGCTAAGTCACTGCCGCCCTGCATATAAAAATCGACCGCTTCATTTGCTTTACCGTCAAATGTAAGCTCGCCCTTTTTCAGCATAATTCCGCGCTGGCAAATTGATTTGACGGCTGCCATGTTATGCGAAACAAACAAAACGGTTCGCCCTTCTTGAACAGAAACATCTTTCATTTTGCCAAGACATTTCTTTTGAAATTCGGCGTCGCCGACGGCGAGAACTTCGTCAACTACTAAAACTTCCGGTTCTAGATTGGCGGCAACGGCGAAAGCGAGGCGCGTGTACATTCCTGATGAGTAGCGTTTGACCGGGGTGTCGAGAAAATCCTCGATTTCGGCGAAGTCTACTATCTCGTCAAATTTTTTGGCGATTTCCGTTTGGCGCATTCCGAGAATCGCGCCGTTTAAGTAAATGTTTTCCCTGCCGGTTAATTCGGGGTGAAATCCGGTTCCGACTTCGAGTAAAGAACCGACGCGTCCGTATAATTCGATTTTGCCGCTCGTCGGTTCGGTAATTCGCGAGAGAATTTTGAGCAGCGTTGATTTTCCCGCTCCGTTGCGCCCGATGATGCCGACAACTTCGCCCGGCATCACTTCAAAATTGACATCTTTCAGCGCGAAAAAACTATTCTCAGCTTCTTTTTTCGTCCGGCGAAAAACGTCAGTCGAACGGCGCACCGTGTTCGACAGCGATTCGCGGAAAGTAGAATACGGTTCTTTCTTGCCGCCGATTGAGTATTGCTTGCTGAGATTTTCTACTTTTATTATCGGTTTCATTTCAAATGCGAATACAGCCTTCTATTTACGAATAAGCGCGAAACAGTTTGTTGTTGATTAGAGCTACAGATTTTAAATTAAATCAGCGAAACTTTTTTCCATTCGCTTAAACATAAAGGCGGCATAAACTATTATCGCCACGGTTAAAAAAGCTGATATGCCGAGCGCCAGCCAGTCAAAAGGCTTGCCGAAAAAAGCCGAGCGATATGCTTCAATCTGTCCGCTCAAAGGATTCAGCCACATCAGCCAGCGCCATTTGTCCGGCACGAGGCTCGACGGGTAAATAATCGGCGTGGCAAACATTCCGAGTTGGATCAAAAACGGCAGAGCATAGCGAATATCACGGTATTTAACATTAAGCGCCGACATCCACATTCCGACGCCGGTCGCCAGAATGCTGGTCAAAAACACCAAAACAGGCAACATCAAAAGATTGATTGATAAGCCAACGCCATAGTAAAACATTAGAACAACGAGCAAACCGAAAGCGATGACGAAATCAAGCAGACCGGAACCGACCGACGCCATCGGAATAATCATTCGCGGAAAATAAACTTTTGTAATTAAATTTGAATTGCCGACCAGCGAATTGCCGCTGTTGGTCACCGCGTTTGAAAAAAAAGTCCACGGCAGCAATCCGGCGTAAGCGAACAGCGGATAAGGAATACCGTCCGACGGCATTCCCGCCAATCTGCCGAAAAACAACGTGAAAATCAGCATTGTGAACAATGGCTGAATAACCGCCCACAATGCGCCGAGCGCGGTTTGTTTATACCGAACGCGAATATCGCGCATCGTCAAAATGTAGAGCAGATCGCGATACTGCCACAAATCTTTCAGGTCAATCGGAATCCAGCCGCGCGACGGCTCGATGACGACCAGAGGTTTTTCAGGTAGCTGATAACTGTTTGCCGGATTTTGCAAAGTGGAAACCGCCGCGTTGACAGCAGAAGGGTTTTCTTTAGCGGTTAAATTCATCGTAAAAATAAAGAACCAAAGTCAGAGTTTAAAATCTGGCTGAGAAATTGTCAAAAACTCCAAAATCACAAATGCCAAGCAACATATATTTAACTTGCAGAGATTGCGGTTTGTTTTCTCTCGGCGAAATAAGCGACGGTTTTTTGCAGACCTTCGGCGAGGTTGATGGTTGGCGACCAATCGAGCAGTTTTTGGGCGCGTGCAATGTTCGGCTGGCGCTGCTGCGGATCATCCTGCGGCAGCGGCAGATGCTTGATTTTTATTTCGCGACCGAGCGTTTTGCCGACTTCCTGCGCCAGTTCATTCATCGTAAATTCGCCGGGATTGCCGATGTTGACCGGCAGATGAATGTCGCCTGCTTCGGCGTTCATCAGGCGAATCAAGCCTTCGA
>SXVE01000146.1 GCA_005790265.1 Acidobacteriota bacterium
CATTTTCCATTTTCCACTATGCTTCTGGCGATTGACATCGGAAATTCATCGGTCAAGTTCGGAATCTACGACGGCGCACAATTTCTTTCCCGATTCGCCGTTCCGACCGTTCGCCGCGATTCGGCGGAAAGCATTTTTGCGGCGGTTAAAATTAATCTCGCCGATCCGATTTCCGCCGTCATCATTTCATCGGTCGTCATCGAGCTGAACGACGCTTACCGCGAATTTGCTGAAAAATTTCTTCGCTGTGAAGCGTTATTTGTCACCAATCTTTTTGATTTCAACTTAAAAATCGAATATCATCCGCCGGAAAAACTCGGCGTAGATCGTTTAATCGCCGCGTTTGCCGCCGCTGAAAAATTCGGCGCGCCGTGCATCGTTTGCGATTTCGGAACGGCGACGACGATTGATGCGGTCAGCCGCAAACGCGAATATCTCGGCGGAATTATCACGCCCGGAATTCGCACTCTGAGCGATTCGCTTTTCGGCAATACTTCACAACTGCCGCGCGTTGAAATAGCAAAACCGGCGCGCGTAATCGGAAATTCGACCGTTTCGGCAATTCAATCCGGCGTTTTTTACGGCTATCTCGGTTTGACCGAGGGGATTTTGCGCCGAATGTTCGATGAATTAAACGAAAAACCGCCGGTTATCGCCACCGGCGGTTTTTCTCGTTTGATTGCGGAAAATTGCGAGTTGATTCAAATCGTTGACGAAAATTTAATGCTCGAAGGTTTACGTCTGATTTACGAAAAAAACCAAAAAAGCGCGTCATCAATCGCTGATTGATGACGCGCTTTTTCTTCGATTTACCGCAAATTTTTTACGAAAATGTCGGCAGAAACTTCGGCGCGCGGCGCGCGTTCGTCGCTTGTTCAAATGCGTAGGCAATTCGGAGCAAAACGTGTTCGGAATAAGCGCGTCCGAAAAATGAAATGCCGAGCGGCAGTTCTTTGACGAAACCGGCGGGAACTGTGATGCTCGGATAACCGGAAACCGCCGCGAGGCTCGAACTCGAAACGTAATTGCTGCCGCAATCGCCGTTGACCAGATCGATCATCCACGTCGGCGCGTTTGACGGCGCGACAATCGCGTCGAGATTGTTTTTGTTCATCACCGCATCAATTCCCTGTTCGCGCGTCAAAGTGCGGGCTTTTTTCGCCGCCAAAACGTATTCGCGCGAAGTCAGCGCGCCTTTTTTCGCCGCTTGCTCGAAGATTTCCTGTTCGAAATACGGCATTTCGCGCGCCGCGTTGTCTTCATTAAATTTGATTAAATCCGCGAGGTTTTTATACGGCGATCCGCGTTCGACGAGATATTTTTCCAGATCGGTTTTGAATTCGTACAAAAGCACTTCGTATTCCGCGTCGCCAAATTTTCCGAGCGTCGGAAATTTAACGTCAACGAGCGTCGCGCCCGCTTGTTTCATCGTATCGAGCGCCGCATCAGTGACGCGGTCAACTTCGTCGCGTTTGTCCCAGTAATCGCGGGCAACACCGATGCGCGCGTTTTTCAACCCGTCTTTGCGCAGAAAAGTTTCGTAGTTTTTTTGCGCTTTTGTACCGTTTTGCGCCGTTGCCGAATCACGTGCGTCTGTTGCAGTCAAAACGCTTAACAAAATCGCCGCGTCGCTAACGGTTCTCGTCATCGGTCCGGCGGTATCCTGCGAATGCGAAATCGGAATGATGCCGCTGCGCGAAATCAAGCCGACCGTCGGTTTTAAGCCGACGAGACCGCAAATCGAAGACGGGCAGACGATTGAGCCGTCGGTTTCCGTGCCGATGCCGATTGCCGATAAGTTAGCGGCGATTGCCGCGCCCGTTCCCGAACTCGATCCGCACGGATTGCGGTCTAAACTGTATGGATTTCTCGTTTGTCCGCCGCGTCCCGACCAGCCGCTCGTTGAATTTGACGAGCGGAAATTCGCCCATTCGCTCAAATTCGTTTTCGCCAGAATGACCGCGCCCGCGTTTCTTAATTGTTCGACGAGAAACGCGTCGCGCTGCGGAGTCGGCGCATCGAGCAGCGCCAGACTTCCGGCAGTCGTTTTCATTCGGTCGGCGGTGTCAATGTTGTCTTTTAAAACGACGGGAATGCCGTGCAGCGGCGAGCGAATTCTGCCGGATTTTCGTTCTTTGTCGAGCCGCTCGGCGATTTCAAGCGCGTCCGGGTTCGTTTCGATAATCGAGTTGACCGTTTTGTCGTCAACGTCTTCGATTCGTTCCAGATATTTTTTAGTAATGTCGCGCGCCGACATCGCGCCTTTGCGCATCGCCGCCTGCAATTCGGCGACGGTCGTTTCTTCGAGTTCAAATTTTTTCTGAATCGGCGCGGCGGAAATTTCCTTTCCTTTACTCATAGCAATTCCTGCCGCGGTCAGCGCGGTAACTTCCAAAAATTTTCGACGATCAAACAAACTCATTTTTCGCTCCTTAATTAACTTTTTTTGTTGCCTGCAATTTGAGCCGCGCCTTTTTTAATTTAATTTTTTCAAACTGCCGTCGGCGCTGATTTTGCGCCGGTTGATGTTGGCTTTTTCTTCGGCTTTGGAAAATGCGCGCAGAAAGTTTTCGCCCAAAACCTGGCGAATTTCCCGCTCTGAATAACCGCGCCGCAGCATTTCGTAAGTCACGAGCGCGAGGTCTTCCATTCCGTTCATTCCGGCGGGCAGAAACGGCACGCCGTCGTAATCGGAACCGATGCCGACCGCACCAATTCCGGCGACTTTTTTGATGTGATCAATGTGATCAACCACGCGGCGGTAGTCGGCGACATAAATCGGATTGGCGGCGAGCAGATTTCTTTCCGCTTCGTTAAACGCTGCGCGATCGTTTTTGTATTGCTCGCGCAACGCGTCAATCTGCGGTTTCAATTTTCTGGCGCGTTCGTTTTCCTCGCGGTTCGTGCGTTCGTCAAGAAACGACGGGTAAAAATTAATCATCACCACGCCGCCGTTTGCCGCGATGCGTTTGAGAACGTCGTCCGGCACGTTGCGCGTGTGATTGGCGACGCCGCGCGCGCTCGAATGCGAAGCGATAATCGGCGCGGTTGAAACGTCTAAAACGTCGTTCATCACTTTGTCCGAAACGTGCGAAATATCAACGAGCATTCCGAGCCGGTTCATTTCGCGCACGACTTCTTTGCCGAAATCCGACAGCCCGTTATTCTTCTTTTCGCCGTTGTGCGCGTCTGCCCAATCGTGCGAGACGTTATGCGTCAAAGTCATATAACGCACGCCGAGACGATAAAAATTCCGCAGCGCGTACAGCGAATTTTCGATCACGTAACCGCCTTCGATGCCCATTAAAACGCACGTTTTATTCGCTTTCTTCGCGCGGCGAATGTCGGCGGCGGTCGCGCACGGCAGCAATTCGTTCGGATGCCGTTCGACTTCGCGCATCGTCGCGTCAATTAAATCCATCGCGCGCCGCATTTTTCCGCCTTTTTGATAATCGGCGCCGGACGTGTAAATCGAGAAAAATTCGCCCGTGATTCCCGAACGTTTGAAACGATTTAAATCCGTGTGAAACGGATCGCCGTCGGCGTGAAACTTACCGACCGAATCGGTCGCCAAATTAAAATCATCGTCCACAAGCGGCGACGGAATATCGTTGTGTCCGTCAATGACAATCGCTTTTTTGTGAATTTTCAGCGCTTGCGCCCAAACATTCGGATCGGCGTCTTTCGGCATCGTCTGCGCCATCGCCGCGAGCGAAAATAAACAGATTAAACTCGACCGAAAAAGCCAGGAAATTGTATTTTTCATAAATTTGCGGAAAGAATTGCGCTGCGGATTATTTTAGCTTTTTTGGCGAATTTTGGCGAATTTTGGCGAGAAACCAACAGAAACGACTTTTTAAAATTTCTCTAATTTTTATCGTTTGCGCCGCTTCAAAAACTAAAGCATTTTTCGTCGAAAAAGCATTTGTTAAAAAACGACTCGCCGCTTTCGATTGAATGGCACGTAAAATGCTTTAAAAAACAAATGCGAATGCTCATAATTTCGCCGCTTTACCTGCTTAAATATAAAAATAATTAAAGTTTACAAGATAGTTTTGAAAAAAATGTCCGAGTAAGTTTGCCGGTTCGGCTGCCAAAGTTACAAATTTCGGCAGTTTAAAACAGCCAAATTTTGTTTGTTTTGATTATTATTCCCAAATTTAGTTCCCGCTTCGTTCTCAAAATGGTAAAACTCCCGAAAACCGCAAAGTTCACAATCAGCACCAATCGCCCGGTCAGAAGTTTGCACTCGAAAATCCAACAGCGAATGCAAGCGGCGACTAAAAATACGCCTTTTTTGGCGGTTGACCGGTTAGTAATCGTTTGCCTGAGCGTTTCTCAATCCGCAAGCTATTTTTCAACCTGATCTTTTCAATATCTCCGCTTTTTCGCCGCCCGGCAACAAACTTAGATCTTCTCTTTTGAATAATTTATGGAAAACAGTCCGGTACTTTTTCAAACTCTGGTCGAAAGCTCGTCCGATATGATTACAATTCGGGACGATCAGGGAAATCTGCGTTTTCGCAGTCCTTCGATCAAAACGATTCTCGGTTACGAACCGGACGAATACGAAAATCGCTCGTCTTACGATTTGATTCACCCGGAAGATTTGGAACAGATAAAAATCAACTCAGAAAAGCTCGTCAGCGGCGAAATCGAAGAGTTCAAAAGCGAATATCGGTGTCGTCATAAAGACAATTCGTGGCGCATTTTAGAGGGAATCGCCAAGAAATACGACGACGAATCAATTAATCTGCACGGCATTATCGTCAATTCGCGCGACATCACCGACCGCAAAATCGCCGAAGAAAAACTGCACGAATTTGCCGCGCGGCTCGAACAGTCGAACCGCGAATTGCAGGATTTCGCGTATGTCGCATCGCACGATTTGCAGGAACCGCTCCGAAAAGTGCAGGCGTTCGGCGACCGTTTGAACAAAAAATACGGCGAGAGTCTGGGCGAAGAAGGACGCGATTACGTCCGAAGAATGCGCGGCGCCGCCGACCGGATGCAAATTTTAATCAATGATTTGCTGACTTTTTCGCGCGTGACGACGAAAGCACAACCGTTCGCCGCCGTTGATCTCAATAAAATCGCCCGCGAAGTGATCTCCGATCTGGAAATAAAAATCGAAGAAACCGGCGCAACAGTCAGCGTCGCGCCGCTGCCGACCATTGAAGCCGACGCGATGCAGATGCGCCAGCTTTTTCAGAATTTAATCGGGAACGCGCTCAAATTTCAGCGCTCCGGCGTCGCGCCCGCCGTTCGTATTTACGCGGAAGAAAACGAAGCGGAAACGAGTGCCCAAAGTTTTTACCCGCTATTTAGGCTCGCGGTTGAAGACAACGGAATCGGTTTTGAAGAAAAATACCTCGACCGCATTTTTACGGTTTTTCAGCGGCTTCACGGTCGCACGGAATACGAAGGTTCCGGCGTCGGTTTAGCGGTCTGCCGCAAAATCGCCGAACGACACGGCGGCGCAATTACGGCGCGAAGCGCAAACGGCGCGGGCGCGACTTTTCTCGTTTCACTGCCGATCAAACAAAAACAAGGAGGAATTTTATAACGATGAGAGAGCAGAATGCCTTGACGATTCTTTTAGCCGACGACGATCCGGACGACCGGCTTTTGGTCAAAGAAGCATTTGAAGAAAATCATTTGCTCAATCCGCTGCACATGGTCGAAGACGGCGAGCAGTTGATGGATTATCTTTACCGGCGCGGGCGTTTTGCCGAATACGCCGTGCGTCCGAATTTGATTTTGCTCGATTTGAATATGCCGCGCAAAAGCGGCATCGAAGCGCTTCAGGAAATCAAGTCGGACGCGTCTCTGCGCACGATTCCCGTCATCGTTTTGACGACTTCCAAAGCCGAAGAAGACATTTTGCGCACCTACGATCTCGGCGTCAATTCGTTTATCGTCAAGCCGGTTACTTTTGATTCGCTGGTTGATCTGGTCAAAGAACTCGGAAAATACTGGTTTCAACTGGTCGAGCTGCCCAACTCCCAAAACGTATGAGCAAAAACGAACTGGCTCCCATCAAAGTTCTTCTCGCCGACGACGACGAGGATGATTATGTTTTAACGCGCTATATTTTCGATGAATTTAAGTCGAATCAATACGAGCTTGAATGGGTAAATTCTTATGAAAAAGCGCTTGCCGCGATGATTGCCGGCGCGCACGATATTTATTTGCTCGATTACCGGCTCGGCGCGGAAAACGGTTTGGAACTTTTGCGCAAAGCGAAACAGCGCGGCTGCCGCGCGCCGATTATTCTGTTGACCGGTCAGGGCGATAAAGAAATTGATTTGCAGGCGATGGAATCGGGCGCGGCGGATTACCTGGTCAAAGGCGAATTTGAAGCGCCGTTGCTCGAACGCGCGATTCGCTACAGTTTGCAGCACGCGCGCACGGTCGAAAATCTGCTCAGCTCGGAGATGAAATTTCGCTCGGTCATTCAATCGGCGAGCGACGCGATTTTGCTGACGGATCAGGAAGGCGAAATCGCGCTGTGGAATAAAGCCGCCGAAGAAATTTTCGGTTACACGGAAAGCGAGATTTTCGGTCAGCCGTTCACTTCGCTGCTGGCGATTTCGCAAACCGCTCGTTACAACCCGAAACGCCTGCTCGACGTCGGCATCCGGCGCTGGAACGGCGAATTGATCGCGACCGACGCCGTGTGCAGAAACGGTCGAATTTTTCCGGTCGAAATCAATATGTCGAAGTGGAAAACTGAGCAGGGCGATTATTACAGCGTGATTATTCGCGACATTACCGAACGGCGCCAGGCGGAAGACCGATTGCTGTTCGAGGCGACGCACGATTCGCTGACCGGACTGCCGAATCGCGCGCAGTTTACCGAAATATTGAAGGACTCGATTGAAAGATCGCAAGCGGATGCGGCTTACAAATTCGCCGTGTTATTTCTTGATCTCGACCGCTTCAAAATCGTCAACGACGGTTTAGGACACGTGCTCGGCGATAAACTGCTGCTCGCCATCGCCAAACGCCTCGAAAACTGCGTGCGTCCCGGCGATACGGTCGCGCGTTTCGGCGGCGACGAATTTACGATTCTGCTCGGCGACATCGGCGAGCCGCGCGAAGCGATTGAAATCGCCGAACGCCTTCAGACGGAATTGGCAAAACCGTTTAAGCTCGACGGGCACGAAGTTTTCAGTTCGGCAAGCATCGGCATCACGCTTTCCGACACAACCAATCGCAAAGCGGATGATTTTTTGCGCGATTCGGACACGGCGATGTACCGAGCGAAAGCGGCGGGCAAAGCGCGCTACGAGATTTTCGACGCGGTAATGCACACGAGCAGTTTGAATTTGCTGCAAATCGAAAACGATCTGCGCCGCGCCATCGAGCGCGCCGAATTTCGCGTTTTTTACCAGCCGATTATCAATCTGCAAACCGGCGAAGTTGACGAATTTGAAGCGCTCGTCCGCTGGCTTCATCCGGAACAAGGCTTTGTTTTGCCGAGCAACTTTATTCCGATTGCCGAAGAAACTGGTTTGATTGCGGCGATTGATAATATCGTTCTGACCGAATCGTGTCGCCAGATCAGCGAATGGCGCGAGCGTTTTCCTTTAAAAACCGAACTTTCCGTCAGCGTTAATCTTTCGACCAAACTGCTGATTAATTCGGATTTGCCGCAGCAAGTCAGAGAAATAATGCAAAAAATGAATCTCAATCCGCGTTCGCTCAAACTCGAAGTAACGGAAACTTCCGTCATGGAAAATGCGGACATCGCGCTTCAGATTCTTTCGGAATTGAGCGATTTCGGCGTGCGCATCAGCTCCGATGATTTCGGAACCGGTTATTCGTCTTTGAGTTACCTGCACCGCTTCCCGTTTGAGCGTTTGAAAATTGACCGCTCATTTATCGGCAAAATGGACAGAGATTCAAAAAGCGAGGAAATCGTCCGCACGATTTTGACGCTCGCTGAAAATCTCGGTTTGGAAGTGGTCGCTGAAGGAATCGAAACGCACGAGCAGTTTGCGCGGCTGCGCGAACTCGGCTGCCAATTCGGTCAAGGCTATCTTTTTTCGCAGCCGGTAGCAGCGACGGCGGCGGAAAAATTACTGGATAAAAGATTTTATCCGAATCAAGCGGCGAATACCGAATCAGTTTTTACGCCGGATGCGAAAACGCTTTTTGAAATTGCCAAAATACAGTAAAAGTTTGTCGCCCGCCGCATTTGGCACAAATTTTGCTCGACTGACCAGCAGGAATCAGCTTTTTTCAAGCAAACGACCGTTAATAATTCTTTATTTCTCACTTTTTTTATCGCGCCACCGAAATCCCCGGTGTCGAGTTTACAAAAATCGTCATTTTTCAGATGACAAAATATGAAATTACTCATTTGAGGTTCCCGTATGAAGTCAGTAAACAAAAGATTTCCGCTTGAATCCGACGACCGAGACAATTTTGAACAAATAGAAGAACAGAGCGTTTCGCTCGAAAACACGTCGGAGCTGCCGGAAAATGAAAAGCGCTATCGCAATTTGTTTGAGAGCGCGCACGATCTGGTTTACATTCACGACCTCTACGGCAATTACATTTCAGTAAATCAAGTGTGCGAACGAATTTTCGGCTACACGCGCGCCGAAGCGCTGACGATGAATATCGCGCAGATCGTCGCGCCCGAACATCAAGATTTAGTCAGCCAGATGCTGCTGCAAAAAAAATCGGGCGCGCGGCAGACGGTTTACGAAATTGACTGCATTAAGAAGAACGGCGAGCGCATCACGCTCGAAATCAACAGCACCGGAATTTTTGAAAAAGGAAGATTGGCGGCGGTTCAAGGCATTGCTCGCGACATCACCGAACGCAAACGAGCCGAAAAAGTTTTGCAAAATTCGGAAACCGAACTGCGCGCGCTGTTTGCGGCAATGCCCGACGTGATTCTCGTGCTCGATGCCGACGGACGATACTTAAAAATCGCGCCGACCAACGCCGCGCCGCTTTATCGTCCCGCCGAAGAACTGATCGGAAAAACGCTCGCCGATGTTTTTCCCGCCGATACTGCCGCATTCTTTAAGTCGAAAATCAGCGAGGCGCTCGCGCTCGGCAAATCCGTGCACGTTGAATATTGTCTGCCGATTAACGAAGAAATAATGTGGTTTGCCGGAACCGTTTCGCCGATGGAAAACGATTCGGTCATTTGGGTCGCGCGCAACGTTACCGAACACCGCCAAGCTGAAGAAGCGCTTTACCGCAGCGAAGAAAAATATCGCAAGTTATTTGAAAACGCGAACGATTTGATTTACACGCACGATTTGCAGGGAAATTTCACCTCGCTCAATCGAGCGGGCGAAATGATTACCGGTTACGGGCGCGAAGAAGCGCTGCAAATGAATATTTCTGCGGTCGTCGCGCCCGAATCTCTCGAAAAAGCGCGGCAGATGACGGCGGCGAAAATCGAAGGCAAGCCGCCGACAGCTTACGAACTGGAAATTATTTCCAAAGACGGACGAAAAATCTCGCTCGAACTGAGCACCAGTCTGATTTTTCACGACAATGTGCCAATCGGCGTGCAAGGCATCGGGCGCGATATTACGCAACGCAAACGCGCCGAAGAAGCCTTGAAAATGAGCGAACGCCGTTATCGCTTTTTGAGCGAAGGCATTATGCATCAAGTCTGGACGGCGCGACCGAACGGCAAACTCGATTACGTCAACCGCCGCACGCTCGATTACTTCGGTCGCTCGCTGGAACAGCTGCTCGATGACGGCTGGAAAGATATGGTGCATCCGGACGATCTGGAAAAGAGCGTCGCGCGGTGGAAACAATCGCTCGCCACCGGCGAACACTACGAAGTGGAATTTCGCCTGCGCCGCCGTGACGGAACGTATCGCTGGTATCTCGCGCGCGCGACCGCCGGACTCGACAGCAGCGGCAACATCGTTAACTGGTTCGGCACGAACACCGACATCAACGACAAAAAAACGGCGGAAGCCAAGCTCAATCATTTCGCGCTGCACGACACGCTGACCAAACTGCCGAATCGCGCGGAATTTATGAATCATTTGAAATCCGCGATCAGGCAAAAATCGGTTGACGAAAAATTCCGTTTCGCCGTGCTGTTTCTTGACCTCGACCGTTTCAAACTGATTAACGACAGTCTCGGGCACGTCGTCGGCGACCAGCTTTTGGTCGGCATCGCCAAGCGTCTGAAAGCGTGCGTGCGACCGAGCGATACGGTCGCGCGGCTCGGCGGCGACGAATTTACGATTCTGCTCAGCAATACCGGCTCGATTGACGAAGTTTCCGAAGTCGCCGAACGACTTCAGCGAGCGCTTGCCAAACCGTTCAAATTCAGTAATTACGAAGTTTTCACTTCCGCCAGCATCGGCATTACGATCTCCGACAACGCCGCTCATTGTCATCCGGAAGATTACCTGCGCGACGCGGACGCGGCGATGTACCGGGCGAAAGAATCGGGCAAAGCGCGCTTTGAAATTTTCGACCAGAAAATGCACGTTTCCAACGTCAATCTGCTGCAGCTCGAAACCGATTTGCGCCACGCGGTCGAGCGTCGCGAGTTTGAAGTTTTTTATCAGCCGGTCGTGCGGCTCGACGACGGAAAGATTCGCGAATTTGAAGCGCTGATTCGCTGGCGTCATCCGAAACGCGGATTAATCGCGCCGATTGAATTTATCGAAATCGCCGAAGAAACCGGCTTGATTATTCCGATTGGCGAATGGATTCTCGCCGAGGCTTGCCGCCAGACGGCGGAATGGCAAAAAAGTTTCCCCGATTATGCGGCGCTTCCGATCAGCGTCAATCTTTCCGCCAAACAACTTTTATATCCGCTGCTGGTCGGGCGCATTGCCGAAATTTTAAACCGCACCGGGCTGAATGCCGAACATCTTAAATTGGAGGTAACGGAAAGCACGGTGATGGGCAATTGCGAAACGTCGCAAAGCGTTTTGGCGCAGCTTCACGCGCTCGGAATTTCGCTTTCGACCGACGATTTCGGAACCGGCTATTCATCTTTGAGTTACCTGCACCGCTTTCCGTTTGAGCGTTTGAAAATTGACCGCTCATTCGTCGGCGAAATGGATCAGAACAAAAAAAGCGAGGAAATCGTGCGCTCGATTTTAATGCTCGGTCAGAATTTATCAATCGAAACGGTTGCTGAAGGAATTGAAACCGAACGGCAATTAAAACAATTGCGCGAACTCGGCTGTCAGCTCGGTCAGGGTTATCTTTTTTCCCGTCCGATTGACGCGCGCGCCGCCGAACAATTTTTGCGAAAAAACGTGCCGATGCCGGTCGGCAGCGCGCCGCCGCTGTCGCCGCTCGGCGAATACGCGGAAAACTATATCAAAGTCGAAAATCTTCAGTAAACCATTTTCCAACAACTGAATAGCAACGCACGAAAAAAGAGAAAGGGAAAATTTGATTTTCCCTTTCTCTTTTTTACCGGCTTTCAACACTTTCTGCCGCTTTTGAATACGGGTTTTTTCTAGCGATTCGCCGTTTGGTTTTTATTGCGCGGCTGGGCGTTTTTGACGTATTTGTCGAACCAGTTAATTTGTTCATACAAAACGTGTTCGATTGATTCTTTCGCCGAATAACCGTGCGATTCGAGCGGCAGCATCACGAGTCGCGCCGTTCCGCCGTTGCCTTGCAGCGCGGCGAACAGACGTTCCGACTGAATCGGGAAAGTTCCCTGATTGTTGTCGGCTTCGCCGTGAATCATCAGCAGCGGTTCGTTAATTTTGTTGGCGACGAAAAACGGCGAAACTTTCGCGTAAAGCTCCGGCGCTTCCCAAAACGTGCGGCGTTCCGATTGGAAACCGAACGGCGTCAACGTGCGATTATACGCGCCCGAACGCGCGATTCCGGCGCGAAACATATCCGAATGCGCCAGTAAATTTGCCGTCATAAACGCGCCGTAACTGTGCCCGCCGACGCCGACGCGTTCCGGATCGGTCACGCCCATTTCCGTCGCTTTATCAATCGCCGCCTGCGCCGAATCGGTCAATTGTTTGATGAAAGTATCGTTGACCGTCAGCGGATCGCCGACAATCGGAATCGTTACGTCGTCCAAAACTGCATAGCCGTTGAGCAAAAAGAACAAATGCGAGTAACCGCCGATGTTGGTAAAACGATTGGTCGAACCGGAAACCTGTCCGGCGGTCGAAGCGTCGGTGTATTCGAGCGGATACGCCCAAAAAATCGTCGGCAAACGCGTTCCTTCTTTGTAATTCGGCGGCGTGTAAAGCGTGAACGAAAGATCAACGCCGTCCGCGCGTTTGTATTTGACGAGTTGTTTTTTGATGCCGCGAATTTGCGGCGTCGAATCGGTAAATTTAGTTATTTGAATTTCCGGCGGACACGCTCCCGCATTTGGCAGATTAGAGCAAAAGCTGCGAACAATAAGATTAGGCGGTTCAGCCAAAGACTCCCTTCTGGTAATAATCTGCGTGCCGTTATTATCCATCAGAGCTACAAAACTTTCATAAACGCCGTTTTCCGAACGGAAAATTTCCGTCGTTTTTAAATCCTTCAGATTCATTTTGCGCAGAAACGGTCGGTCGCCTTCAGAACTCGCGCCGCTTCCGGTCAAGAAAATCTCGTCGCCGTTTTGCAGAATCACCGAAAAACCGTTTGGCAGACGCTTTGTGACCGGCTGACCGATGTCGCCGTAACGGTCGTTGACGTTTAAATCCGAAATCAGTTTCGGCGCGCCCGGATTGCGGTAATCAATCGAAAAAATTCGGCGGCGTTGCTTGTCACGGTCGTAATCGTAAAACAGCATCAAACCGTCTTTTTCGCCGAACGCGCGTCCCTGAAAACGCTGCTGAACTTTGACCAATTCCGTCGGTTCGCCGGAAAACGGCGCGGCGAGCTTCATCAATTTGTCGCGATTTTCCGCTTTGTTTTTCGGATTTCCTTCGTCGAGCGCTTCCGCCCAAATGAGCGTCGCCGCTTCGGTCGGAATCCAGCCAAAACTTCTTCTTCCGACGGGAACGCCTTGCACCGGCAAATTATCCTGAAGTTTGGAACTCGCGACTTTGTAAATCATTTTGCCGCTCGTATCCCAAATTTCGACTTCTTTCGGAAAGCGCGAATACGGAAAAAGATACGAAAACGGACGCTGCACGCGCGAAACCAGAATGTGATTTCCGTCGGGCGCGATGTCCGCCGTGTCGAACATCGCCGGAGCGCCGATTTCTTTTATTTTGCCGTCAACCGAGACAATCGCCATTTGCGAAGTCGCGTAATATTCAAATAAATTTTCGTCGTTCGGCGATTTGAGCAAATCCTGAAACGTCTGCACCGCGCCGGTTTTTCCGACCGTTTCCTGAATGCTCGGCTCGGTCGGCGTTAAATTCTGATACGCGGGCGCGGCGGCGCGTTTGGCGGGAACGAGATTGGCGATCAAACTTTTCTGATCCGGCATCCACGAAAAACCGCCGAAAGCCGTATTAACTTTGGCGTTTTTAATCAATTTCGCTTTGCCGCTCGCCGTTTCGATAATCCACATTTCGACGCCGCTCGGCGTGATATTGCCCGCCGCGATATATTTTCCGTCGGCGCTCCACGTCGGCGAGATAATCTGCGCGCCGTTCGGCAGTTGAACGGGCATTTCCTTGCCGTCCGCGATATTTTTCAGCGTGACTTTGACGAAATACGGCTGACGATGCGCGCCGTTCGTGTTCGGATTGATGCGCAAACCGGCGAGCCGCAGCATCGGCTGCGAAAGCTCGGAAATCGGCGGATAACGCAGCGGTTCGAGCAGCGCGATTTTATCTTTCGCGGGCGAAACCGAAGTTGCGGGCGTCGCCGGAGCGTTCAAAACGTCCATAATATCTTTCGGCGGCTGTTTATAAGAGCCTTGCGCGAAAAGATTGACGGGCAAAACAAATGCGACAAGCAGTAACAGAATTTTTGTTTTCATTTTTTTGTTTTTTAGTTTTTAACTGTTTTCAGATTATCAAGAATTTTTCCCGCGATCATCGGAATCGGCTGGTGTTCGTTCGCGTGATTTTCGGTAAATATCACCAGCACGAATTTCAAACCGTCCGCAGTTTCGATATAAGCGGCGTCGTGGCGCGATTTGCTCGTCCAACCGGCTTTCGACCACAGTTGCGCCGTCGTCATTTTTCGGTCAATCAAGGCTTTTCCGGTAAATCCGGTCGCCTGACTGTCGGCGTCTTTTGTTTCAACAAACGGATTTCTCTTCATCAAATCCATCATCCGGCGCGTGCGGTCAGCAGCGGCGATTTTGCCGGTCGCGATTTCCGCCAACAGGCGCGCCGTCGCGTTCGTCGTCAGCATATTGCGGTTTTCGCCTTTATAATTGCGAAACTGCTGCTCGCGCCCGTAAGCGTCTTCGCAGTGCGTTTTTTGATTCGTGTTGATGCGTTCGTAACCGAGCGACGAATAAAACCGATTAACGGTGTTGCGCTTGTGCGACCATTCGGCGAATTCTTTGGCGGGCAGTTCCGCGCCGCTCGAAGTTCCCGTAATCACGTCCAAAAGATACTGCGTCGCTTCGTTTGACGAGTCAACGATCATATCTTTCAAGCCTCGTTCGAGTTCGGGCGAAGTTTTGATTTTGCCGTCTTCAAGCTGTCGTTCGAGCGCCGCCAGATAAAACATTTTCACGACGCTCGCCGGATAAATCGCCACGTCGCCGCGAAAATTCGCTTGTTTGATGTTGTTTGCATCGCGCAAATCAATCAGCGTCGCCGCAATATCGTCGGCTTTAAAACCGCGCGGCGGATACGAATTGAGCATTTCGCCGACCGCGTTGTTCAGCAAAGTCTGCAATTCCGGCGAATTCTCCGCGGCAAGCGCTTGGTAATTTTTCGGCGCGGAAATCTCCATCGCTTTCACAGTTTTCACGGATTTTTGCGCGTGCGCTGCGGCGAAAAACAAACAAATGACGGCGAAACCGAGAATTGCGATCTTAGGCATTTTCATCAAAAGGATTTTCTCAGATGTATTTACAGAAAAGTATTTTCAAAGTATAAACGAAAAGCGGTTGTAAATTCCAGATTTAAAGTTGGTTCGAAGTTTTAAAGCTGTTTGAAAGATGGAAACGGGCGCGCGAATTTTCTCTCGTTCAGCCGATTAACGCGGATTTTCCGGAAAACTTTTTTAATTAACCCGTGATAATCCGCTTAATCCGTGTTTATCCGCGTCCTATTTCCGAGTTTCCAAACAGCTTCTTACACTCAAAATCAGGCTCGATTTTAAATCTTGAATAAACTTTAAATTTTCTAAAACAATGACAGATGAAAAACTCGTCCGCGGCATCAGCCGTTGGGATTTGGTAGCGATTACGATTAACACGATTATCGGCGCGGGCATTTTCGGGCTTCCGGCGAAAGTTTTCGCGCAAATCGGCAGTTACAGTTTGCTTGCGTTTGTCGCCTGCGCGCTGATCGTCGGTTTTATCGTGTTGTGTTTCGCCGAAGTCGCCAGTCGTTTTCAAGCAACCGGCGGAATGTATCTTTACGCGCGCGAAGCGTTCGGCGCGGTCGTCGGTTTTGAAGTCGGCTGGCTGTATTGGATTGTTCGCGTGACGACGTTTGCCGCCAACTGCAATTTGCTGCTCGCGTATCTCGGATTTTTCGTGCCGACGGCGAACGAGGGAGTTTTGCGCATCGTTTTGATCGGCGCGGTCGTGCTGCTTTTAACCGTCGTCAATTTTATCGGCGTCCGCGAATCGGCGGTGATGACGAATCTTTTCACCGTCGGCAAAATCGTTCCGCTCGTCATTTTCGCCGCCGTCGGTTTATTTTTCATCGAACCGGCGAATTTCAGTTTCGCCGCGTCGCCCGATTATAATTCGTTTGCGAGCGCCGTTTTATTGCTCATTTACGCTTACGTCGGTTTTGAAGCGGCGGTCATTCCGGCGGGCGAAACGAAAGATCCGCAGAAAAACGTGCCGTTCGCGCTGCTGTCCGCACTCGCGTTCTGCGCCGTTTTGTTCATT
This sequence comes from Acidobacteriota bacterium, assembly GCA_005790265.1. Taxonomy (GTDB): domain Bacteria; phylum Acidobacteriota; class Blastocatellia; order Pyrinomonadales; family Pyrinomonadaceae; genus SXVE01. The sequence continues at coordinate 15,965 of SXVE01000146.1, forward strand.
ATTATTCAAATCGTCGCCATCGGAACTTTGCCCGAACTCGCTGCATCCGAACGTCCTTTGGCGGATGCCGCCGGACGATTTCTCGGCAGTTTCGGCGCGGCATTCATCGCCGTCGGCGCGCTTATTTCGATTTTAGGAAACTTAAACGGCGGCTTTCTCGCCGCGTCGCGCATTCCGTTCGCGATGTCCGAACAAGGCGAACTGCCGCGCGTCATCGGCAAAACGCACGAAAAGTTCAAAACGCCGTATGTTTCATTATTAATCACATCGGCGGCGATGCTCGTTTTAACAATCCAGTCGTCGTTTATCTCGGCGCTGACCATCGCGACGATCACGCGCCTCATCGTTTACGCGACGACGTGCGCATCTCTGCCGGTTTTTCGCCGCCAATCAAACGCGCCCGAAGCCAAATTCATCGCGCCGTTCGGCATCGCCGCAACGATTTTATCGCTGCTTCTAATCGTTTGGCTTTTAACCAACGTAGATTTCCGCAAAGAGGGCATCACGATTTTAATCGCCGCTGGCGTTGGATTGATTCTTTATTTCGCTTATCGCTTTTTCGGCGGACATTCTGAAAACGAGATAATTAAATCTTGAAAATGCTCAATTTAGTGAATCTAGGATTATTTACTTTTGAAAGCGCCTGTTTTCAAAACCTTTTTTGATTAAATCGCTCATAATCCTGAAATAATAAATAATATGAAAACAAACTTAAAATTAACGTGCGCGATAATCTCAACAGTACTGCTTTTTAGCAGTTTGGCTGTCAACGACGCGAAGGCGCAAGTTTTGAAACATATTTTAAAGAGAATGGAAATTCAGCAAAAATCTCTTTTTTCATTTCGCTCAAAAGTAAGAATAGAAAAATATAATTTTCAACTGGCAGAAAGCGACATTACATTTGGAACTGTAAATTATTTACGGGCGGCAAGAAATAAAATTTACGTAAGAATTGATTGGACGCAACCTACGATTGAATCATTCGCTCTCGTAAATATGCGTTATGTATTGTATAGACCGCGTTTGAAACAGGCGTTATTAGGAAAGATGAAAAAGATCGAAGGAACACAGAAGTTTCCAGGCACACTTTCATTTATTTCTATGTCAATCAATGAGATTAAGAGGAATTACAATATCCAATACCTCGGTCAGAAGACATTAATAAACGGAATCAAAACTTGGCATTTAATATTTACGCCAAAACAGCGAACTGTTTATCAAACGGCTGAATTTTGGGTTGATGGCACCGGAACGCCGCTTCAGGCGAAAGTGGTCGAACATAACAATGATTCAACCACTGTTTTCCTGTCCGATTTAAAGAGAAATGCAACAATCAACAGTGCGATTTTCCGACTCAATCTAGCCAAAGGAACAAAGATAATTTCAGATGGCTCATCTGGCGCCGAAACGATTAACTTAAGCGAAATCAAAACCCTGAAGAGAATTCCAAGTTGGAAATATGTCAAAAAATCATCAATAAAACGTCGGTTATTGAGACGCTCTAAAAAACCTCGTTTTTGAGTGTTTTTAGTTGCAGCAAATAATCAACACTTAATTAAAAGCGGCATTATTTTGCAAGAAAGTTTTCTAGGAGATGTCCTGTTACTTGAAAACGCCCTCGCCCAAGAAATTTTCGCGCAGATATTTGATTGTTTCGTGCAGAGTTTCCGCCGGTTCGCGCGCGGTGAAATTTAATTCTTCAGCGGCTTTTGATGAATCAAAATACCAGAAATATTCGCCCATTTCGACTTCGGATGCTTCAAACGGCGCGGGTTTGTTGAAATTTTTGTAAAGCGACGAGATGAAATTTGAACCGGCGACGGCGATTGATTTCGGCACTTTCAAAAGCGGCGCGGAAACGCCGGAAAGCCGTTCGAGCCGTCCGAAAAATTCGGCGACCGTCCAGTTTGCCGCGCCGAGCAGATAGCGTTCGCCGTGTCTGCCGCGGTCGAGCGCGTTGACAAAAGCCGCCGCCGCGTCCGCCGCGTCAACGAAATTTATGCCGCCCGACGGCGTGTAGGGAAATTTTCGCGCCATAAAATCAAACACGATTTTTGTCGAACTAAGCCGCTCGTCGCCCGCGCCCAAAAGCAGCGACGGATTCAAAATCACGAGTCGCTCGCCTTTGTCGGAAAATGCGCGGAGAGCCGTTTTTTCCTGATAATATTTCGATGCGTAATAAGCCCATTTCGTCAAAATCGCAATCGGCTGCGGATAAGTTTCATCGAGAATTTCCGGCGTTTCGCTGATTGCCGACGTTCCCGAAGACGACGCGAGAATAAAATTTTTAACTTTATTTTCCTTCGCCGCTTCACACAAAAGCCGAGTACCTTCGACGTGCAGCCGGTTCATCTGCGCCGCACCGTCGTAATCGAACGAAACTTTTCCCGCCAGATGATAAATCGCTTCGCAATTGCGCGTTGCCGCCGCGACGTGTTCCGCGTTCGTCACCGAACCGGCAAACGCTTCGCATCCAGCGTCCGTCATCCATTCGGGAACGCTCGACGCCATCACGCGCAAATTCGTCGCGCCCGCGTCCAGAAACTGCCGCACGAGATGCGTGCCCAAAAATCCGGTGCCTCCCGTGATTAAAATTTTCTTCGCAGGCTTTTTCGCCGCCGTTTTCGTTTTTTTCTCAGCCATTTTGTAAATTGCGCAAACTAATTTTCGATTTTTATTTTAACGATAAGTTCGGATTTATGCACATCAACAAGAAATGCCCGCGAAAGGATGCGAAAAAAGGGCGAAAATTTAATTTCTTTTTCGCATCCTTTCGCATTTTTTCGCGGGCAGATTTTTTGTTTTGCTTTTTACTTATTGAGCAAAATCGGGTCGCCGAAACCGAGTTCTTTGAGACGCGGCAACTGCGTTTTGGCATCGCCGACGATGAGCCAGATCATTCGGTCGGCGTTCAAATATTTGCCCGACAGATTTTTAATTTGCTCGACCGTCATATTTTTGACGATCATCTCGCGATCTTTGACGTAATCGGATTTGAAATTATATTTGCTGATATTTTCGAGCATATTTAATTTCGCGCCCGAAGTTTCAAAAGCGCGGGCGTTGCTTTTAATCAAAAAACCTTTCGTTGTTTCAAGATCGGCGGCGGAGAAATTTTTGCCGTAATTGCTCAAAATTTCTTTGATTAATTGAGCCGATTCCAAAGTGACGTTTGTGCGCACGCCGCTCGAAATCGTGAAGGCGCCGGGCGATTTTGTCCCGGCAAATCCCGAACCGATGCCGTAAGTGTAGCCTTTGCCCTCGCGCAATTGCTGCGTTAATTGCGACGCGAAACCGCCGCCGCCTAAGATATAATTCATCACGGTCGCCGGATAAAAATCGGCGTCGGTCGCCGCGAGCGCCGGATAACCGAAACGAATGACCGACTGTTTCGCGTCCGGCACGTCGTAAAAATAAATCTGCGATTTTTGCGGCGCTGACGGCGTTTTGTAATCGGGAATCACAACCGATTTGCTTGCCCATTTTTTATTTAAATTATTGAGCGAGCCGGTGATTTTCGTTTTATCGAGCGCGCCGACAACGTGCATTCGAGCGACGGACGGCGAGATATTTTTGGCGTAAAACGCTTTCAAATCATCGAGCGTAATCGCATTAACCGATTCGTTGGTGCCTAGAATATTGCGCGAACGAATGTTGTCTTTGCCGTAAATCAAAACGCTGTAATTGTTCTGCGCAATCGCGTTCGGATTGGCTTCCTGCTGGCGAATCTGACTAACGACCGATTGTTTTTGCAGCTCAAATTCCTTCGCATCCCAACGCGGTTCAAGCAAGATTTCTTCGACCAGCGCGAGCGTCGCATCGTAATTTTTTGCCAGCGTCGTCACGCCGACGCGCACGTCGTCGGTTCCGGCGGAAACATTGATTGACGCGCCCAATTGCTGAATCGCTTCTTCGAGTTCAATCGGCGTTTTTCTGGCTGTCCCCTGCGTCATCATTCGCGCCATCAAATTGGCGACGCCGACCTTATTGATGTCTTCCAAAAGCTGCCCGCCGTCAACGACGATTTCAAAAGTAACGAGCGGAACTTCGCGATTTTCAATGCCCAAAACGCGCATTCCGTTGGAAAATTTGTTTTCCCAAATCTGCGGAATTTTCACTTCCGGCGCGGTTCCATACGGCGGCTCGACGCTGCGGTCAAAACTCGACGGCGTTTTTTCATACGTCGCGTTTTTCGTCGGGTCAACTTCGGCTTCCGCGCCCTGCACGATTTTTTCTTCGACGACTTCCGCCAGTTTTGAATTTTCGAGCGCGAGCGCCGTTTTGCCTTTCGGCACAAAACTCGTCGCCACGAAATTTTTATTTTTGATGTATTTTGCGTAAACGCGCATCACGTCGGCGGGCGTGACGGCGAGAATATTTTTAATGTCTTTGGCGACAAATCCCGGATCGCCGGTCAGATAATTATACTGCGCGAGCTGCGACGATTTGCCCAAAACGCTCGACAAAGACGCGTAAAACTGCGTTTCCTGCCCGGCTTTGATGCGCGCCAAATCTTTTTCCGAAATTCCCTCTTTTTCAAATTTCGCGAACGCTTCATTCACTGCCGCCGCAACTTCGTCCAAATCTTTGCCGTCAAAAGCGCGGACGGAAAGCTCGAATTGTCCGGCGAGTTCCTGCGCATCGTTGCCCATTCTGACAAACGGCGCGAGTTTTCTATCTTCGACCAAAACCTGGTAAAACGGCGCTTTTTTCCCTTGCGATAAGTATTGCGCCAGA
>SXVE01000147.1 GCA_005790265.1 Acidobacteriota bacterium
AGTCGTTTTTGAAAGGAAAATCGGCGCTCGTTTTCGAGCCTTATTATCCATATCACCGCAAAATTTTAGAGGAATTCGGCGGCAAAACCGAGACTTTTGAACTCGACGCCAATTTGTCGTTTGAAAAAGACGCACTTCTTCAGCGCTGCAAAGAATTGAAAGATCGCGCCGAATTTCCGCTCAAAGCGATTATCGTCTGCACGCCGGCGAATCCGTCGGGCAAAGTGATGACGCAGACTGAACTCGAAAATATCGCCGATGTCGCGCAGGAACTCGATTTAATGGTCGTTTCCGACGAAGTTTACGAGCATTACGTTTACGGCGAAAATCCGCACATTCCGATTGCGACTTTGCCGGGAATGTGGGAACGCACGGTGACGGTCAATTCGTTTTCCAAATCGTGGAATATTTCCGGCTGGCGTTTGGGTTACGCCTACGGTCCGGGAAATCTGGTGCAGCCGATCAACAACGTCGCGAATATCGTCAACGTTTGTCCGGCGACGCCTTTGCAAGCCGCGCTCGCCAAGGTTTTGATGGCTGACAGCGATTATTATTCAAAACTGCGCGATAAATTTGAAACGAAGCGCCGCTTTGCTTCGGAAGCGTTAACCGATCTCGGCTTTGATATTTACAATTCCGGCTCGGCTTTTTACCTCTGGACGCGCATTCCCGAAGAATTTTCAGACGCCATTAAATTCAACGAAAAATTAATGGAAAACGGCGTCGGCGCAACTCCGGGCAGCGCGTTTGCCGATTCCGACGATTGGGACGCTTATATGCGAATCTGCATCGCGCGCGAAGACGCGGTTCTAGAAGGCGCGCTCGAAAAAATCAAAACGGCTTTGCGGTAATTTGAAAAAGGGAATTGCCCGCCAAAAGGCGCGAAAGACGCGAAAATAAAACGGGAGATTTATTTTTTTGTTACTTTCGCGTGTTTCGCGGGCAGTTCTTCGGATTCTTAATCTACAACCGGCGGCAAAATAACCGAATCATAACCGAGACGTGATAAATTTATTAAAAAAGCTGCTCAGATGGTTTGGTTATTTGGCATTCGGCGTGATTTTAATTATCGCGGGAATTTATATTTATCTGGCAATGCAGACAGGCAAATCGGCAGAAGCGCGCGCGATCTTTCAAAGCGAAAAAAAGGCGCGTCCGCTCGTTTTCGCGCATCGCGGCGGCGGCGGACTTTACCCGGAAAATACGCTCGGCGCGTTTGAATATTCGGCGAAAATGGGCGCGGACGTTTTGGAACTCGACGTTCATTCGACCGCTGACGGTGCGCTCGTGGTGATGCACGACGGCAGCGTTGACCGCACGACCGACGGCAAAGGCAAAATCAGCGAAATGACGCTTGCCGAAGCGAAAAAACTCGACGCCGGTTATCTTTTTACCAAAGACAACGGCGCGACTTTTCCGTTTCGCGGGCAGAAAACGACGATTCCGACTTTGCAGGAAGTTTTCGACGCGCTGCCGACGATGACTTTTAATATCGAGCCGAAACAAACGACGCCTTCGATTACCAAACCTTTGTGCGAGATGATTCGCGCCCGCAAAATGACGGAAAAAGTCATCGTCGGTTCGTTTCGGCAAACGGCGCTCGACGAATTTCGCGCGACTTGTCCGGAAGTGGCGACTTCGGCAACGCCGTCGGAAGTTTCCGAATTTTTGGCGATGTATAAAACCGGCATCGCGGCTTCGTATGCGCCGCCGTTTCAAGCGCTGCAAGTTCCCGTTAACGCCGGATTTGTCAATGTCGTTTCTCAAGGGTTCATCGAAGCGGCGCATCGCCAAAATTTACAGGTTCACGTTTGGACGATCAACGAAACCGCCGAAATGCAAAAATTGATCGAAATGAACGTGGACGGAATTATGACCGATTATCCTGATCGGCTGTTGAATTTGCTCAATCGTTCTCCCAAATAAAAGTTTTTTTTGAAGTGAAAAATGCGCTTGACAGCTCGTGAGCGGTGAAGATTTAGCTTTCGAGTAATTCAAGTAATCAGAAAATTAAAGAATCTGACGCGAAAATTCGCGCCAAAGTCCAAGCATCCGAAGAAAGATTAACGAAAAAAATTTGAGGTGAGTATATGAAAAATTCTCGAACAGATTTGCAAAAGTTAAATAATGATCGTAATGCTGATTACTGGTCTATTTGGGCGGCTGTGCAGGTAATTGCGGCGAGCGTGCTTTACCTGATATTTTTTACTTGATTAGTAGAACAAAGAAAAACGGTTTGATCTTGCCTCTCAACCGATTTCTGTTCAGTTTCTAACAGCTGAATCACTTTGCAAAGGCAATCTAATAACGGATTTATGCACTATCATTTAATCGGAATTTGCGGGACGGCGATGGCGTCGCTTGCGGGAATGCTGCAGGCGCGCGGACACAAAGTTACCGGCTCGGATCAGAATGTTTACCCGCCGATGTCTACGCAGCTTGAAGAACTGGGAATCGAAGTTTTGACCGGTTACGCGGCGGAAAATGCTGACATCGGCGCGGACTGCACGGTGGTCGGCAACGCGATTTCGCGCGGCAATCCTGAGCTGGAAGAAGTATTAAACCGCAAACTTTTTTATCGTTCGCAGGCGGAAATCGTCAAGGAAGAATTCATTCGCGGTCGCCGCAGTCTGGTGATCGCCGGAACGCACGGCAAAACGACGACGACGAGCATCGCGACGTGGGTTGCCGAAGTCGGCGGGCTCGATCCGTCGTTTCTCGTCGGCGGCATCGTGCAGAATTTCGGCGCGTCATTTCGCGTGACCGACAGCGATTTTTTCGTGATCGAAGGCGACGAATACGACACGGCTTATTTCGATAAAAAGCCGAAATTTATGCATTACCTGCCGGAAATCGCCATCGTCAACAACGTCGAATTCGACCACGCCGACATTTACCGCGATTTGCAGGAAATCAAGTTTCAGTTTTCGCGCCTGATGAATCTCGTGCCGTCAAACGGACGCCTTATCGTCGGCGTTGATTCGCCGGTGGCGCGCGAAGTTCTGGATGAAATGAGCGGCAAACTGCACACGAACATCGAAACTTTCGGCACGTCGGACGACGCGAAATGGCAGGCGCGCTATATTGATTTTTCGGGCGACGTAACCAGATTTACCGTTTTTAAAGACGGGCATTCGTGGGGCGAATTTGAGACGAATTTGATCGGCGAATTCAACGTGCGTAACTGTTTAGCAGTGATTATTGCGGCGGACGCGTGGGGAATTTCCAAAGAAAAAATGCAGGACGCGTTTCACAAGTTCAAAAGTGTGAAAAGGCGCGTCGAAATTCGCGGCATTGAGCGCGGCGTCACAGTCATTGACGATTTCGCGCATCATCCGACGGCGGTTGAAGAAACTTTGAAAGCTCTGAAGACCAAGTACAAAGACAAGCGCCTGATCGCCGTTTTCGAGCCGCGCTCGTGGTCGTCGCGGCTCGCCGTTTTTCAGGAGCCTTACACGAAAGCCTTTAGTTACGCCGATTACGTCGTTATCGCCGGAGTTTACAACACGTCGAAAGCCTCTGAACTCGGCAAAGTGCTGGATGTCGGCGAACTCGTCGAAGACATTAAATTGCAAGGCAAACCGGCAATGAGCTTTCCCGACGCCGATTCCATCGTCGAACATCTCGCGCCCGAATTAAAAGACGGCGACGTCGTCGCCATTATGTCCAACGGCGGTTTCGGCGGCATTCACGAAAAGGTTTTAGATGTGCTGAAAAGTTAAAAAATTTTCTATCAATCGAAACCCTTTTTGTAATAAAATTCGAGCGAGGAATTTAATTTTATGAAAAGGCTTCCAAAACACCTTCTGATTTCACTCATCACATTTTTTGTCGGCGTAATTGCCGTTTCAATCTGGTTTTTCTCAAATCAGAAATTTTTCCGAACACCAAAAAGCGAAATAACGATTGTCGCAGAAGCGCCGCTCGTTGAAGGTTCCACTGAGGAGAAAATCTCGCCCGTAGAAGTCTCCACCGAAGCGGTTAAAAAAGAAGACGCTTTTACTTCGCCGCTGGATAAAGCGTTGATTGGAGATCAAAAAATCACGTACAAAGGTTACACAATCATCAAAAATTGTCTTGACTCAGAAGATGATTATAAATACTGCACTTTGAAAATCAAAAAAGGCGAGAAACTTTTAGGTGAGTTCGTCACGGATTACGGTTTGGAAAATTGGTTGCAATACGGTTTTTTCAACTTCCTTGGCGGAAAAGACAAACAGTTAATCGTTCATACTTATTCCGGCGGCGGACATTGCTGTTCCGATTACGTAATTTACGATTTAAAACCGATATTTCGCGTAATTTACGATTCGAGAAAATTTGATAATGATATTGGCAACGAATTGACTCCAGTTGATATAAACGGCGACGGCGTTTTTGAATTTACGCAGGATGTGATGGCTTTTGATTACATGGCTCCCGGCGGTCACGCTACCTCAACATTTCCGCCAGCCGTTTTCGCTTTCGACCAACAAAAGAATTACTACGAACTTGCGAACAAAAAATTTCCGAGATTTGTTCTGGGTAAATTAAAGCGAAATTCAGCAGCTCTCGACGAATGGGTAAAAGACTGTGCGAAAAATGGAACTCATATTACTCAAGAAGAAGTTGATGAAATTTCCATCAGAGAAACTTTTCTTTATTTAATTTACGCCGGAAGAAAAGAAGAAGGCTGGAAAATCTTCGATGAAAACTATAATTTTCAGTTCAGAGATAAATTCAAGCTAGAGTTCAGAGAAACTTTTTTGAAAGACATAACTTACAAATCAATTTATGGTCGATAAACTCTTGCCTAAATTACACAAAATGTGCATAATTATCAACGTTTTGGCTCTCAAGGCGTCTCCGGTAGATGCGCCCGTAACAAGATGAAATAAGCGGCGGCTTTGGTTCGGTCAGAGAGTTTGGTCAGCGGTTTTTGAAGCATTTTATTTTTTGGAGTCGGTTTAACGTCGCTGTTTTTAGCGGGAATTTCTAAGGAATCCTTCCCCAATTCGCCAACTTTCTTGCTTCTCCAGTCAACAAAAATATTAAGGAAAAATGAGTAATAAATTATACGTTGGAAATTTGTCCTTTCGCGTGACAAACGAGGATTTACAGGAATATTTCGCCGGTGCCGGAACAGTTGAATCGGCAAACGTGGTAATGGATCGCGAAACCGGACGTTCACGCGGTTTCGGATTTGTCGAAATGGCTTCGGAAGACGATGCAAATAATGCCATCGCTCAATTTAACGGTCAGGAATATGACGGGCGCAATATGGTCGTCAACGAAGCGCGCCCGCGTGAAGACGGCGGCGGACGCGGCGGCAATAATCGCGGCGGCGGCGGCGGACGCGGCGGTTACGGCGGCGGCGGCGGCAATCGCGGCGGCGGCGGCGGTTATGGCGGCGGAAACCGAGGCGGCGGCGGTTACGGTGATGATCGCGGCGACCGTTGGTAAAATTCGCTTGGTAGATTATTAAAAAAGAGAAAGGCAATTTGAGCGCGACTCAAATTTCCTTTCTCTTTTTTTGCCGATAGTCGTTGCCGATGGTTAATTAACTGCGCCGGTATAATTGGCTAAATGAAGAACGATGTCATCAATAATCGCCGTGCGCGCGCGCGAATTCGGCACGCCGTTAACAATAATTGAAAAAACGAGGGGTTCGCCTGCCGCCGTTGTTAAATAGCCGGACAATGCCGAAACTTGATCAATCGTGCCGGTTTTTCCGCGCACGTTCTCGGCGGCGGCAGTTCCTTTGAAACGATTCCGCAAAGTTCCGTCAACCGCGCCGACGGTCAAACTGTCGCGCCACGTTTGCGCGTAGCGGCTTTGCTTCGCCATATAAGTGTAAAGTTTGACGAGCGAATCCGCCGTAACCAGATTGTGCCGCGAAAGTCCGCTGCCGTCATACTGCACAACGCTGTCGGCAGAAACTCCGATATTTCGCAAAAAATCCTGCACGACGAAAATTCCGCGCTCCGCGCTCGTCGAATTCGGATTGGCAAACGGATTGCCCGCCGCATTCGTATAAAATGAGCGCATTTGCTCGCCGAGCGTCCAGAGAATCGTTTCGGTGTAAAGATTTTGGCTCGGCTTCATTGTTTTCGCCGCAATCAGACTGAACGGCGCGGATTCGAGCTTGGCGATCTCGATGGGCGCGGGTTTGCCGGAAACGGTTTGGGAATTATTCTGCGCCGCAGTTAAGGCGCGATCAATAATGGAATTTTCCCTTTTCACAATCTGCGTCTGTCCGGCGATTGTCACGCCTTTTGCCTGTAAACGCTGACGCAAAAGAGCGGCGAAAAGTTCGGCGGGGCGCGAAATTGCGAGCGGATCGGCAAAACCTTTGTCTCCGATTGGCAAAGATCCGGAAACTTCGAGCACGTTTTGATCGAGGTCTTTTTTGATCGTTAAAGTCTTTTTCGTTCCGGCGGCGGAAGTCGTGCAGCGGTTGACGACGCGCATTATTGAATTGAACGGCTGAATTTGAACAATACAGCTTGAACCGAGCGAACCCGGTTTAACAGTCAGATCGAGAGCATTATCATTGAGCGGCAGTGCGGAAACTTCCGCGCCGTAATACCACTGCAAATCGTCCCATTCCCAACCGGTCGGAATTGGGCTGCCGGAAAAATAACTTTCATCGGCAACCAGACCGCCTTCGACGCGGCGCACGCCCGACTGTACGATTTTGTCCGCCAGTGCATCGAGACCTTTGAAATAATCGCCTTCGCTGAAAGCCGTCGAAATTGAAACGTCGCCGCGCCCGAAAATCGTCAAATCGCCTTTGATCGCGCCGCTCGCGTCCGGCAATGAATCGGCGTAAACGCTGGTGATGAAACGGTAATTCGGCGAAAGTTTTTCGAGCGCCGCCGCGACCGTAAAACTTTTCATATTTGAAGCGGGCATCACATATCGTTCGGCGTTTTCTTCGAAAATTACTTTGCCGGCGTTCAGCGATGCGATTTTAACCGCAACAATTCCGCGCCGCAGTTCGGGACGGGAAATCGCCGAGCGAATTTTCGCCTGAAGCTGCGCGACTGTTTGAACAGGCGCCGATATCGTCGGAAAAGGCGAAGGCGATTGCGCCGGCGACGGCGAAACGGACGGTTTCGGCACGACTGAAGACGGCGTCACAGTCGGCGTCGGTTTTTCGATGACGCGCTGCCGTTTTGTCTCTTCCTGCATTGCCGCCGTGCTGAAATTTACTCCCAAAAATACGAAAGCGGAAATCAGAAAAAAGGCGATTCGGGTTTTGGCTGAAATTGTTTTCATCAAAATAATTTTACGAAAAAGTTCGGTTTGTCGGAAACTCGTTGAAGTTATTTGCGGGAAAGCGATTAATTTGATGCGCGGGGCGAAAGCGTGTTGCCGAAAAAAGCGGCGCTGAATTTATTTAATCCAGCGCCGCTTTTTAATTTTCCTTTGCGAAAAAAACTCTTACCAGCGAACCGGGCGAATGTCCGGTCCGACAACGTGCGTTCCGGTTAGAACCTGACCGCTGCGATTCGGATCCAAAAGATTCGAGCCGTCGTTGTGAATGAAATGCGCGCCGTACCAGACGACGACATCCTGATTGACGACCGATTCGCCGTCAACAAATTTCGTGATGTTAATACAGCTTCCGCTCGTCGGCGTGCACGCGCCGCCAATGCCGGTGTAGCCGTCGTTAAATTCGTTTTGCAGCTCGCTGCCGTTCGGCACGTTTTTATAACGCAGAACCCAGAAATCGTTGCGACCGAACGCATCCACCACGCCGTCCGACAAATTCGGCACGAGCATATACGCTTCGTCGCCCGTCGCGTTCTGAATCATCAGGCTGCGGCGCGTCGAAATGTTTTTATTGCGGTTGATTTCCGTCGTAATCGGTTGCATAAACCGGCGTCCGCGTTCGACTTGAAAAACCTTGTTTGCCGGATTAACAACGTCGAAATCGAGCCGCCAGTACGCGTGGTGATTGTGTACGTTGCAAACGCAGGCGTTGTTGATTCCGCCGAAACCGAAACGCGGGCGAATCGTGCCGTCGTCGGCAAAACGCCATTCCATGATATAGCGATACCAACCGGCGTTGACTTCCGAAACCATCACGGTTTCGTTGCCGAATCCGACGTTTTGCTGGTAAATCGCCACGCCTTGAAAATTGCCCGTGTCGTTGCCCGTTTCAATCACGGTCGTCGCGACTTTTCCCGGCGCTAAAACGCGAATTCCCGGCGCGGGATTGACCGAGTTTTCTTCGGGCGCGTTAAAAAATCCTTCGGCGTATTGCCAATCGCGATACGGTCCGCAGGCGTTGGCGACGTATTCGACGTTCAAAACCGGAACGTGTCCGCGTTTCAAAACCGATTTGCCTTTGTATTTCACATCGCGAATTTCGACGCCCGACGCGAGCGTGCCGGTCGAAGCCGACGGGCGAATGACGAGCATTTCCCACAGCGTCGTTTGATTTTGCTGGATGGTGACTTGATATTGTCCGGCGAGTCCGCCGGTCGTTGCGCCCTGACCGGAATCGGGATTGCCGCACGCTTCCGGCGCGGCTTTGGCGGTTTCCGGCGCGCCGCTGTCATAGCGAATGACTTTTCCGGTTTTCAAACTGACGCTGACGACTTCGTTGCTCATCGAATCGGCGATCAAACCGACGTTAATCAATCTTTCGTTCGTGCCGTCCAAAACTGTCGTCGGCGGCATCGGTCGAAACGATTTTAAATTTTTACTGGCGAGCGAAGCGGTAAAACGCGCGTCTTTATTCAGCAGGGAAGCGGCTTCTTCAAATTCCTCGTCGTTCGGCACCGGCTGGTAAAATTCTTCGCGAACTTTCAGCGCGTCTTTCGCCGTTAAATCGTTTTCCGCGACAATCGTGCGGTCGTTGGTATAATCGTAAAAAACAACGCGAAATCTGGTCGGCGGCTGCGCGGCAGAACCTTTCGTCTCGTTTTCGAGAAAGTTAAAGCTAATCAAACGATACTTCGTGCCCTTCAAAAAACTCTGCACTTCCATGCTGCGCTCGACGCGCGTTTTGGCGGCGTCAATTTCCGCTTGCGATGCTCCCCAAGGCTGAACTTTGATGCTCGACGGCAATTGTCTTTTCGAGACTTTTTCCGTTTTTTCACCGGCAATGACGCTGTGTGCGGTCAGACACAATAGCAAACTCAAACCGAAGAAAACGTGGTTTAGTTTTTTTAACATTTATTCTCCTGAAATTTGAAACGCTGCATAAGGACTTCAATAGATTATGAAACAATTATCTACAAATATCATCTTAAATCGCCGACCGTCAAGATTTAGGCTTCGACGGTCGGCGATGATTATTGACAGATTATTCGTCTGGCGCGCGATTTTTACAGCAATTTATCAATCGTAATCGGCAAATCGCGAACGCGTTTGCCGGTCGCGTGGTAAACCGCGTTGGCGACTGCTGCCGCGACGCCAACGATGCCGATTTCGCCCAAACCTTTGGCGCCGAGCGGATTGATAATGTCGTCTTTTTCCTCGACGAAAATCACTTCGATGTCGTGAATATCGGCGTTAACCGGAATGTGATATTCGGCGAGATTGTGATTCATAAACCGTCCGAGTTTATGATCCATAATTGATTCTTCGTGCAGCGCGTGCGAAATTCCCCAGACGACCGCGCCTAAAATCTGCGAACGCGCCGTTTTCGGGTTGATAATTCGTCCGCCCGCAATCGCCGAAACGACGCGCGTGACGTGAATCGTGCCTAAATCTTCGTCAATTTTGACTTCCGCAAAAACGGCGGAGTGCGTGTTCATCGTGTATTTGTTTTGTTTTGAATAATCGGGCGATGACGCGAGTTCTTCTTCGATAGATTCGATTTTTCCCTGCCGCATCGCTTCAAAAATCGAAACGCTGATTGAAGAATCGGCTTTTGACTTGATTTGCCCGTCGGCGAAAATAACGTCTTCGTAATCGAAATCAGCGAACGGCGAATCGTCCATTTTCTTGGTTAATTTGAAAACTTCTTTTTTGATCGCTTCGCAGACTAATTTTACTGCCGAACCGTTTGACGAAACCGTCCACGAACCGCCTTCGACCGGCGATTGCGGCAAATCCGAATCGCCGACTTTGCACGTCACGTCGTCGAGCGGAATGCCGAGCGTTTCCGCCGCAATTTGCGTCAAAACCGTGTAAGTTCCAGTGCCGATGTCCGCCGTTCCCGACGCGACTTCGAGTTTGCCGTCGGCGCGTAATTTCGCGCTCGCGCTCGCTTTCGACTGCATCGCTTCCCAAACGCCGGTCGCCATTCCCCAACCGATCAAATTGTCGCCTTCGCGCATCGAGCGCGGTTCGGCGCTGCGTTTTGCCCAGCCGAATTTCGCCGCGCCCTGTTCGTAACACGCTTTTAATTCTTTGCTTGAAAACGGTTTGCCGGCAAGCGGGTCGTCGTAAGCGTAATTTTTCAGGCGCAGTTCGAGCGGATCAATTTTCAATTCTTCCGCAAGTTCGTCCATCGCCGATTCGATTGCCCAAAGTCCGGTTACCGCGCCCGGCGCGCGCATATCGGCGGGCGTGGCGACGTCGAGCTTGGCGACTTTATAATCGAGTTTGACGTTCGCGCAGTCATATAAAACGCCCGACCAATTAACGACGTTTTCGTTGTAATCTTCGTAATGCGAAGTTTCTTCGAGCGCGTTGTGCGTCAACGATTCCAGAGTGCCGTCGGAATGCGCGCCGAGGGCGATATTCTGAATCGCATTCGGGCGATGTCCGAACGAAAACATTTGCTGGCGCGTCAGCGAAACTCTGATCGAACGCTTGAGTTCGAGAGCCGCCATCGTCGCTAAGAATAATTGATGCTGCGGTCGCAGTCCCGAACCGAAACCGCCGCCGACAAACGGCGAAATGACGCGCACATCGTCGGTTGAAAGCCCGAAAACATTAGCCACGTAACCCTGACAATTAATCGCGCCCTGCGTTTTTTCGTAAATCGTCAGCTTTCCGTTTTCGCCGTAAACAACGGTTGACGCGAAGTTTTCCATCGGATTGTGGTGTTCGGTCGGCTGCGTGTATTCGGCTTCAAATTTGATCTCGGCTTGATCGAACGCTTTTTCGGCGCTGCCTTTGTCAACCGGCTTCGGCGTCGTCGAACGCAGTTTCGGACGATACGCCGCTTCGCGCGATTCGTTCAAATCCGTTTGGTGCGGCTCGATTTCGTAATCAACGCCGACGAGCGCGGCGGCGAAACGCGCGGTCTCGAAATCTTCGGCGACGACGAGCGCAATCGGCTGCTGACTGTAGCGCACGGTTTCATCATAAAGCGGTCGAAACGGCGATCCGGGCGGCGCGACCTCATCTTTATGTTTGCGGTCAAACCAAGCCGTGCGCGGACGATTTTCATGCGTGAAAATATGGACGACGCCCGGCAGTTGCGACGCTTTTTCCAAATCAAATTTAACGATTTTACCTTTCGCGACGTGGCTCGAAACGATAAAGCCATACAGCATTTCCGGCACTTTAAACTCAGCGGCATATTTCGCCGCGCCCGTCACTTTTAATTTGCCGTCCACGCGGCTCTGCGGTTTTCCGATGTAATTCGTCGTCATAAAATTTCCCCTGTTCAAAATAAATCCGAAATCCGAAATCTAAAATTAGATCGGTTCGGTGCTGGTTCGGTGAAACTGCGAATCGTTGTCGCGTTTCATTTCAAACGCCTGCCGCAGAGCGCGCACGACGGCGCGCCGCCCAAGTTCGATTTTGAAAGCGTTATGCTCGAAACCTTTCGCTTCATTAAAAATTAACGCCGCTGCCGCCTGAAAGTTTTCCTTCGTCGCGGTTTTGCCTTTCAAAAGATTTTCGGCTTCTTTATTGCGCCACGGTTTGTGCGCCACGCCGCCCAAAACAATTCGCGCTTCTTTGATCGAATCGCCGTCAATTTCGAGACCGGCGGCAACCGAAACGAGCGCGAAAGCGTATGAAGTTCTATCGCGCAGTTTCAAATACGCGTGGTTGCTCTCAAAACCTTTTTCCGGCAAATCAATCGAAGTGATGATTTCGCCCGCCTGCAAAATATTGTCTTTTTCCGGCTCGTCGCCCGGCAGACGATGATAATCCTCGAATTTTATTTCGCGCGTGCCGCCTTCGCTTTCGACGTTGACGACGGCTTCAAGCGCGGCGAGCGCGTTTGCCATATCGCTCGGGTAAGTAGCGATGCAGTGTTCCGAATGTCCGAAAATCGCGTGTAATCTTTGGAAACCTTCAATCGCCGAACATCCCGTTCCCGGAGCGCGTTTGTTGCACGCGGTAGCGACATCATAAAAATAATAACAGCGCGTGCGCTGGTTCAAATTTCCGCCGTTCGTCGCCATATTGCGCAATTGCGGCGACGCGCCCGCCAGAATCGCTTTGGAAAGCAGCGGATAACGCTTTTCGACTTCCGCGTGATACGCCGTTTCCGCGTTCGTGCACAGCGCGCCGAGCCGCAAACCGCCAATTTCATTGTCTTTAATCTCGCTTAACGGCAGGCGATTAATGTCAATCAGTTTGGACGGACGCGCGACGTTTTCCTTCATCAAATCAATTAAATTAGTGCCGCCCGCGACGAATTTCGCCTGCGCGTCGCCGGCAATTTCGCCGA
>SXVE01000148.1 GCA_005790265.1 Acidobacteriota bacterium
GACGATGTTGCCGTCTGGCGACCATCGAACGGTTACTGGTATTGGCTGAATAGTCGGGACGGTTCATTTCGCGCCGTGCAGTTCGGGCAGGACGGCGACAAACCGATTCCGGCTGATTACGACGGCGACGGACGAACCGACATCGGAGTTTTCCGACCGTCAAACGGAACTTGGTATCTGCTAAAATCTACGGAAGGATTTTCCGCCGTTCAGTTCGGTTTCGGCGACGACACTCCGATTCAAAATGTTTTCGTCAAGGAAAGTCGGTAAAGCAGAGGCAAAAAAGGAAAAAACGGTTAACATTTCTATTGTTAACCGTTTTTTCACTTTTTAATGCTCGATTTGTCCATCAAATCTTCCGGCGAAACTACTTTTGACTCATTAGAATCTGATTTCAACCGATTAAACGGCTGATGAGGTAATAAACGCCGTAACCGACGCCGCCGAGCAGCGCGATTAAACCGATGATAATTAAGGCGATAACGGCTTTGAATTTTTTATAGCGGTTTTCGTCCGGCGGCGAAAGCTGGCTTTGCGGAAAATACGGCGGTGGTCTGTCCATAATTTTTACGACTCCTCAGGTAATTGACTGCAATCATCATAACCGATTATTTTTCTTTGTTCCAATCGAATCCCGCTGACGGCGCGAGCGGCGCATCGCATTTCCCGGCGTTTTGAGGTATTCGGGCAGCAACTTTGCATCGCTTTGCAGCGTCGTAAACATTCTGTCAGAATAAATTTTCCGCAATATTTTTTATGAAAATTCTGAAAATACTTTCCCGCGCGTCGCTCGTTTCGCTTGCCGCTTTCGTTTTGATCGTTTCGCATTCAGCGCAAACCATCAAAAACCAATTTAACCGCAGCTCGAATTTCGACGTTCAACACTACGTTCTGCGCATCAGTTTCGACCGCGCCGCTAAAAAAATTTTCGGCGACACGACCGTGCAGTTAAAGCCGACGGTCAACGATTTCAAATCGTTCGAGCTGGACGCGAAAGATTTAAATTTTGAATCGGTCATTCTCGACAACGAAAATAAAACGCTGCGGTTTCGCGCTGACGGCGAAAAAGTCGTTGTCGAACTCGATAAAAATTACGCGCCCGGAGATTCAATCGCCGTTCGATTCAAATATTCAGCGACGCCGAAAAAAGGCGTCTATTTCGTTGACGAATTAAAAGAAGACGGCAAACTGCTGCGCGCCGCGCAAATCTGGACGCAGGGCGAGCCGCAAGAAGCGCGGCACTGGTTTCCCTCTTTCGATTTTCCGAGCGATAAAGCGACGACCGAACAAATCATCACCGCCGAATCGGGCGAAACCGTGATCGCCAACGGTAATTTAATTAAACGAACCGAAAATGCGGACGGAACCGTGACGTTTCATTACAAAATGGACGTTCCATATTCCACTTATCTGACTTCATTCGTCGTCGGCAAATATGTCAAAGTTACCGACAAATATAAAACGATTCCGCTCGGTTTTTACGTTTATCCGGGCAAAGAATCAATCGTCGCGCAGGCTTACGGGCGCACGAAAGATATGTTTCGCGTGATGGAAGAGCTGACGAAAATTGATTTTCCTTACAACAAATACGATCAGACGATTGTCGCCAATTTCAATTTCGGAGGAATGGAAAACGTGACGGCGACGACGATGGCGGACACGGAAATTTTCGCGGCTTCCTTTAATTTTGCGCGCGGCGGCGTCGAAGATTTGGTTTCGCACGAATTGGCGCACTCGTGGTTCGGCAATCTGGTGACGACGAAAAATTGGGCGAATTTGTGGTTAAACGAAGGTTTTGCCACGTTTATGGAAGCCGCTTACCGCGAAAAAATGTACGGACGCGCCGATTATTTGCGCAAAATTCGCTCCGACGCGCAGCAATTTATCGTTGATGATGCGGTGAATAAAAATCGGCACGCGCTTTATAATCAGCTCGCGCGGGCGGACGATTCTCTTTTTGATACAACGACTTACCAAAAAGGCGGCGCGGTTATTCACACTTTGCGCGAAACGGTCGGCGATCAGATTTTCTGGAAGGCGATTAATGTTTATTTGAATCGCCACAAATTTGCCAACGTCGAAACCGCCGATTTGCAGCGCGCGATGGAGGAAACTTCCGGTAAAAAACTCGATTGGTTTTTTGACCAGTGGATTTACGGCGCGGGCAGTCCGAAACTCGAAATCAAACAAACTTACAATGCGACCGACAAAACCTTGAATTTATCAGTCGCGCAAACGCAGAATCGCGACGATATCACGCCCGAAGTGTTTGTTTTGCCGCTGGAGATCGAAATAAAAACGCCGAGCGGAACAAAAGCAGAAACGCTCGACATTAAAAAGCGCGTCGAAAATTTTTCGATTAAATTGAATGCCAAGCCGACGGAAATTAAGATTGATAAACTCGACAAAATTCCGATCAAAACCGTGCAAATAAAACCGCTAGTCACGATAAAATAAATTAGCGGTAACGATAACCAATAAAAAGGCTGGTGCAAAATCATAATTTTTGCACCAGCCTTTTTCACGCGTTGATTTTTCGGACTAATCTTGTTTTTTCATCTCCATCTTTGCTTTGAGGCGATTCGCATTTTCGGCGTCAGCCGTTAAATTTAATGCTTTTTGAAAAGCGGCGCGCGCCAATTCCGTTTTGTTTTGCTTTTGGTAAACATCGCCGAGATGTTCGAGAATCGTGGCGGAAGTCGGATTCAAACCGGCGGCTTCCTTCAAATATTCCTCGGCTTCGCTCAATTTTCCGAGTTTAAAGTAAGCCCAGCCCAAACTGTCGAGATACGACGCGCTGGTCGGGTCAATTTTGACGGCTTGCTGAATTAAATTAAATGCTTCGGCGATTTTTTCGTTGCGTTCCAGCAGAAAATATCCGAGATTATTAAGCGCAATCGGGTTGTCGGGCATTTGGCGAAGCAGTTGGCGCAAAGTTTCTTCGGCAGCTTGATAATCGCCCGCCATTTGTTGCGCTGTGGCGAGCGTCAGTTTGGCGATTTGCCGCCGCTCTTCGCTGCCGGCTTCCGCAAAAGCCTGATTCGCTGCTTCAATCGCCTCTTTGCCGCGATTCGCCTGACTGTAAAGATTGGAAATAAACAGGTAATTAATAAAATCGTCGTAGCGCTGAACGGCAAAAGACGAGTTTGATTTTAGTTCAAATTCGCTTTTATCAGTCGCGACGGTTGATTCTACCGTTTTTTTTTAACAAATTTTTGACGAGCGCGACGGCGTCTTCAACTTTTCCGTTTTCCGTTAAAATCGAGGCTTCAAGCCGGAGCGTTTCATAATCGGCGGGATTTTTCGCCCGCAACGAACGAACTGTTTGCAGAGCTTCGTTTTTTAAACCGCTTTCGCGGTAAAACGAAATCGTCTGCCGGTCGGCGAACAAATCGTTTTTTCCTAAAAGCTGCCGCGCGCGTTCAATCACGGCTTTCACATCTGCCGGACGATTGGCGTTTTTGTATGTTTGAATCATTTTCTCGAACACCGAAATCACAAATTCGCGTTCGTCTTCGGTCGGCGGTTCGTTATCAGTCAAACCGCGCACGGTCAGCGATTTTTGATAAGCCGAAATCGCTTCGTCGGTGCGGCTCGCTTTCGCCAGCAAATCACCGAGCGCGACCTGCAAATTAGCGGAAGAAACTTTATCACTGACTGCGACCTTATCAGACGCAGATTGTAAAACTTTTGCCGCGTCGTCAAATTTTCCGGCGCGCGCCTGCGTTTCCGCCAGCAAAATAATCAGCGATGGATTTTCCGGGTTGGCGAAAACGGCTTGCTGTAATGATTCGATCGCGATTGCGGCGGCGTCTTTATCTCCCGCCGCAATCGCGTCGCGTAATAACTCGACCGCTTCCGTGTTGTCTGGATCATCGCCGACCGAACGGCTGATAATTTCAATCGCCTCGCGTGTTTTTCCCGTTTTCAAAAGCGCGTCGCCGAGTTTCAGCGTCGCGCTTTCCGGCTGCAAATTTCCCTGTGCGCCGACGACTTTCAAATAAAACTGTGTTTCAATCGGTGTCGCTGAAGCGATCCATTTTTTCAACGCTTCGATGCGCTCTTCCGGCTGATTCGTTTTTTCATAAAACTCGCTCAAAAACGCCCACGCTTCGGCGTTTCTCGCGTCGAGCCGCGTTACATCTTTCCACGAAGCGATGGCTTTCGGCGTATAAACCGGATCGAGCGTGCCGTTATTGAGACGACTTTTGAAGGTATTTAGTCGCGCCTGAATGCGATAACCGCCGAAATTATTTGCGTCGAGTTTGGTAGCAATCAAAGCGAGCGCGAGCGCATCGTCAATATCGTTCGGCGGCATAATAATCGCCAGTTCCGCCAGCGCCGTATAACCTTCCGCCATTTTCGGATTCAATTCGAGCGCCTGCAATAAAGCCTGTTTCGCCAGACGCGAACCGCCGACGCTGCCCGCGCGACCGCGGCTCGAATTCCAAATATAACGCTGACCTTCGAGCAATTTGGCGTAAGCCTGTTCGCGCCGTTCGCGGGAAATCTCGAGCTGCTGTGATTTTTCGAGATTCTGCGCCAGCATCACCGACATTTTAGTTTGCGGAGAAGTCATTGCTGATGCGGGCGGCGGCGGTTGCGGCGGATTACTAGTCGTTTGAGCGTAAACTCCGGAAGCGGCGCTTATCGAAAAAACCGACAGCAAAATGTATTTTTCAAATTTCATCTTCACATTCCTCAAACATTTCCCAAGCTCGACGCAATTTTATTCCAGACGGATTTGCGCGGAAAATTGATGACAAACACGACGAGAGCGATTATTCCGGCGCGGAAAATTTCGTCTCGCTGACCGCTCAAAAACACGATGACCACGCCTATTATAACAATCAATTCTGCCGCCGCGCTTAAAAATATCGCGCTTTTCTGCAAATTCGCGTAAACTCCGACGATTCCCTTTGAAGTCGCAATATCTCGCAGATTTTCCCAACGCAAAAGCATTCGCCGCCCAACGAATGTGCCGACGGCAATCAGCAGTGCGGCGATCCAGAGTGCAGTGACGACGTTTGAATTACTTTGAACCGTCGAATCGGGAGCGATCAGCCAGACGACGGACATCAAAATCACGGAAAATAAAATTTGCCCTAAGACGAGAAAAGCGGTCGCTCGATACCGCTTTTCCAATTCCAACTGATTTTCCGGAGAAATTTCTCTCACGCTCGCTTTGTTTTGTTCTTATTTCTGCTCTTGTTTTTGTTCCGGTCGCGCTTCCGCCTGACGCTGCGAAATAACGGTCGTCAACGCTTTCGGAATTTGCGAGGAACTGATGTCGCCCTGATTTTCGATGACCTGATCAATTAGTTCAAATTTCGATTTATCAAAATTGTTGGTCATCAAAACGCCATTTTTATCAATCGTCATCGGATAAATTCCGAATAATTCATTTTTGAAATTCTGGATAAACGATTTGTCTTCGGGCGGCAGAATTTTCATTCTCTCCGCGTTGGCTTCGGGAACGCTCGCACCGATTAATTGCAGCTGTTCTTTTGATTTTTCGACGTAATCGCTGTTCGGATAATCGCGAATGATGCGCTGAAAATACCGCGCCGCTTCGTCGGTTTCTTCTTCGACCAAATACGTAACCGCCAGTTTGTAAAGCGCTTCGTCCATAAAGCCGAAGTCAGGATATTTGTCGAGGATTTCGCGGTAACGCGACTGCGCGCCTTTCAAACCGCCTTTTTGCTGGTCAACCGAAAGTTTGTAATAGTAGTTAGCGATGTAAAGATTGTGCAGACCGAGATTGTCCTGCACTTGTTTGAGTCGTTCTTCGGTGTCTTTTTTCAAAATCGAAGTCGGATATTGCTGCAAAAGCGCTTTCAACCGCTGTTCGGCGACTTTCGCGCGCGACGAATCGCGATCCGGCAAACCGATTTGGCGCATATGCGACTCGGCGATTTTCAGCAATACGCGGTCGGCGAGCGGATGCGTCGGGAAAAACGTCAGCCAATCCTGATAACCGGCGGAAGCTTGAATCAGCGCGCTCGTCGAACCTTCTAAAAAGAACGAATCAGCAACGGCGAGTTTTGCCATCGGCAAATACGGCGAATCCGGGTAAGTCGTGATAATCGTTTGAAAAAGCAGACGTCCGACATCGTAATTGTTTTTACGAATTTCGCGCGTTGCGGAAACGAAAAGTTCGCGGTCGCGTCCCGGCGTGACGGTGCCGAGCAGTTCTTCGTATTCATCGGTTCCGCCGCCGAAAATGCCGAGAAATTTTTTCTTTTTCTTCGGTTCGCGCGCCGTTCCAACTTCGGATGCCGGGTTCGCTCGCGCCGTTGCGGTTTCGAGCAATGCCGTGTCTACTCGCGCGTTCATTTCGGCGACCGTTTGCTCTAATTGATCAACGTCGGAATTTTCATATTTTTCCGAACGATCAACTTTGCCGCGCAGACTGTTAACGTCAGAAATCAGTTTGGACGCTTCTTTTTCCAAACCGCGCAATCGCCCGAGCGGCGAATTCGCGTTATTTTTCTCGTCTTTTTTGTCTTTCGTTTCTTCTTTCAGAACCGAAGCCGCGCTGCCGAGCGAGCGACGCATCGAATCGAGTTTCTGCTGCATCACCTGCAATCTTTGCAGAACCGTTCCTTCAGCCGTCGCCGTTTTTTTCTGCGCGTACTGCGGCAGCGCAAAACTCAAAACTGCGAAAAGGACAAATAAAACCGATTTATTTTTATTTAAAAACATAAACACCT
The DNA here is from genome assembly GCA_005790265.1 of Acidobacteriota bacterium. Lineage (GTDB taxonomy): Bacteria > Acidobacteriota > Blastocatellia > Pyrinomonadales > Pyrinomonadaceae > SXVE01. The sequence continues at coordinate 6,714 of SXVE01000148.1, forward strand.
CAAAAACTTTTACGACTTAGCAAATAAAACCCCGACCAAAACAAAAAAAGAATTGTGAATTATGACTTTTTTGATATAAAAAACTTTTGAAAAATTAACTGCTTCGCGTTTTTCGTTCGGCACTTTTGCTGTTTCCGTTAGTGCGAAAAACCGGTTCGGTTACGCCCAAATCGTCGCGGCATCCATCAATTCTTTAACCGCTTCAGTCGGTTTGCCGCCGCCGAAAACGGCTGAACCGGCGACAATGATTTCCGCGCCCGACTCAACGACTGTTTTGATATTTTTCGCGTCAATTCCGCCGTCAATTTCGATGCGCGTCGGCAGTCCGCGTTCTTCGATCATCGCGCTCAGACGCCTTAACTTGCTGAGTGAATTGGCGATAAACTGCTGCCCGCCAAAACCGGGATTAACCGACATCAGAAGAATGAAATCGGCATCTGGCAATGCTTCTTCCAAAGCTGTCAGCGATGTCGCCGGATTGATTGCAATTCCCGCTTGACCGCCCGCTTCGCGAATCGCCGTCAAAGTTCTCTGCAAATGCGGATCGGCTTCAACGTGCACTGAAACCATATCGGCTCCGGCTCTGACGAACTCGGCGGCGTAACGGTTCGGCTCGACGATCATTAAATGACAATCAATCGTCATTTCTGTCGCTTTTCTCACTGATTTTAAGACCGGCAAACCAATTGTGATATTCGGCACGAAGCGTCCGTCCATCACGTCGAAATGCAGAATCGTCGCGCCGCCTTCGCGGATGGCGCTGATTTCTTCCGCCAATCTGGTAAAATCTGCCGATAAAATCGAAGGAGCTATTTCAAACATTGATTATTTTTTACTGCTGACTTTGTTGCCAAATAAATTTAACCGGTTGCATTCGGATTACGGTTTCGGCGTCGTTCGCGGTCGCAAATCGCCGCTCGTCGGCGGTTTGATTGCCGCTGCTGGCGAAGCCGTCGGCTTTTTCACCGGCGTTGCGGAGTTTTTATTTCCCTTATCGCCCGAATTTGCATTTGAATTCGATTTGTTGGAATTATCGCCGGTCGAAGAATTTGAATTGGAATCGCTGTCCGGTTTGTTGGCAATCGCGTCGCGTTTAGTATCGGCTTTCTTTTTGTTGGAATTGGCGTTGACGTTCGCTTTCGGCTTTTTCGGTTTGTCCGAAATCATCTCTTCGATCTTTTCGGTGTCGTCTTCCTCTTCCTGTTCGATTTTTTTGATCGTCACCGGTGGTTCCGTACCGTCCGAATTGGCGTTGCTCGTGACGACGAGAATCATTTGTCCGGTTTTTACGGTTTCGCCTTGTTTCGGCAGCTGTTCGAGAACCGTGTTGACTTTTTCCGTGCTGTAACGATCGGCGCGCTTTTTGATTTTCAAACCGAGCGCCGCCAGTTCCTTTTCGCTCTCGACAAAATCTTTGCCGACGATTTCCGGCACTTTAATCTCGTCGCCCTGCAGCGACAAATAAACGACGCTTGCCATTCCGACGAGAAATGTTCCGGCGAGCGCAACCACGATAAACAATTTACCGATTGCCGATAAGCCTGATTTTATTAAATTCACTTTGTTTTGATGAACTCCGGGATAAAACGAGATTTTAGCATTTTTTGCCCAGTTCGCCGAACGAGCAAACCGTCAAACCTTATCAAAATTGATGTTTCTTTTCAAAAACCGCGATGAAAAATCCGTCCATTCGATCTTTCTGCGGAAAAGTCCGGGCGAAGTTTTCGGCGGTCAGGAAACGCTCGGAAAGTTCAGGTTTGATTTGAGCAATATCGAGATTTTCCGCTGCAAACTTTGTGCAAACCGCTTCGTTTTCCTCTCTTTCCAGAGAACAAGTCGAATATACGATTTTGCCGCCCGGCTTTGTCATCTTTGATGCGTTTGTCAGGATTTTTAGTTGTTTGTCGTGTAACTCGGCAAAATCTTTTTCGTCGAGAAAATAGCGAATTTCCGGATTGTGGCGAATCGTTCCCGTTCCCGAACACGGCGCGTCGAGCAAAACGACATCGAAACTTTCTTCGGCAAACGGCAAATTCACTTCAGCGTCGTATTGAATTAACTGATAATTTCGCGCGCCGACGCGTTCACAGGTTTTTTGCGCGGTTTTCAAACGGTGCGCGTATAAATCGCCGCCGACAAACAGTTTGCGCGGTTCGCCCGCAAGATAATTGACCATCGAAAACTTGCTCGCCGGAGCGCAGCACACGTCGAGATAACTTTCGTGCGGCTGCAAATTAACCGTTTCGGCGACCATTTGCGAAGCCGCGTCCTGAAAATAAATTTTTCCCGCGTCGGCTAATTCGCGCAGATAATTTTTTTCGTTTTCGATTGTTTCGCGCTGCAAAGATTCTTTTACCGCAGCGGAAGTTTTCGCCGTCAAACGGTAATTTAATTCGGGCGTTTCATTGCTCGCCGCAGCGAGTTTTTCCGTTTCCTCGATGCCGAACTGCACAATCCATTTTTCGATCAACCAACGCGGAAAAGAATGTTCGACAGAGATTTTTTCCGTTTCGTCGGCGAATTCCAGTTTGACCGGTTCGCGCTCGAACCTTCTCAAAATCGCGTTGACAAAACTTTTCGCCGAAGTTTTTTTCGCTTTCCGCGTCAAATTCACCGCATCATTAATCGCCGCGTGCGCCGGAATTTTGTCGAGGTAAATCAATTGATAAAGCGCGATACGCAAAATTATTCTGATCGCCGCATCAATTTTTTTGCCGTTCGAGAGTTTTTCGATGATCCGGTCGAGACGAATCTGTTTGCGCAAAACGCCGAGCGTCAATTCGTGACACAACGCCCGATCTTTCGCGTCGAGCTTTTCTTCGTAAATCGGCAAAAGTGCCGACGAAAACGCTTTTTCCGTTTCGATTTTCGAGAGAATTTCGTACGCGGCGATTCTGGCGGGCGCAATTTTCATTCTTTTTTACTGTTTTTTCGTTTCGTTTTGCGCCGGATTTGCAGCGTTTTTCTTTTGCGGCGGATTGACCGAAAGCGGACGCGCATCAGCGGTTTTTCCCGGCATCAAATGATTATCAACCGTGATTCGGTCGTCAAAA
>SXVE01000149.1 GCA_005790265.1 Acidobacteriota bacterium
CAGCCTTGATGATGTCACGGTACGCGTCGGCAAAGGCCGCAGCCGGCATGTTGGAGAGGTCGGCAGCGTCATCGCTGTAAACCTCGAGGTCGCCATACGGCGGGCAGCTGAAGATGAAGTCGGCGGCGACATCGAGGGTTACACGCGCGTCAAAAGCGGTCTCGAACTCGGCGAACAGGTGGTGACCAAAGGCAGTTTCACCTTAAAGACCCAAATGCAGAAAGGCGAGATGGGCGAACACGGGCACTAAGCCGATTTTGGATTTTGGATTTTTGTTTTTGATTTTTGATTTTTGATTGAAGAAATAGATTTATGATAAACGCACTTATTAGATTTTCGGTGGAAAACCGCCTTGTCGTGCTACTGCTCGTCGCAATTATGGCGGCGGGCGGCGCGTACAGTTTGATAAATCTGCCGATTGACGCCGTGCCGGACGTGACGAACGTGCAGGTGCAGGTTTTGACCGCCGCGCCGTCGCTCGCGCCGCTTGAAATGGAACGGCTGGTTACATTTCCCGTCGAAGTGGCGATGTCCGGCTTGCCCGATGTCGAAGAAATTCGCTCGGTTTCAAAGTTCGGACTCTCCGCCGTCACGATTGTTTTCGACGATTCGGTCAACACTTATTTCGCCCGTCAACTTGTCCTGGAAAGGCTCGCGGCGGCGCGCGAACAGATTCCTGAATCTATCGGTTCGCCGGAAATGGGACCGATTTCGACGGGCTTGGGCGAAATTTACCAGTATGAACTAAGAGCCGCGCCCGGTTCCGGTTACGACGCGAAATCCCTGCGAACCGTGCAGGACTGGAACGTCCGCCGCCAGCTCCTGGGCGTGCCGGGCGCGACGGAAATCAACAGCTTCGGCGGTTATGAAAAGCAGTATCAGGTGCGGCTCGACCCGGCGCGGCTGCAATCTTACGGGCTGACGATGCGCGACGTTTTTGAGGCGGTTTCGCGCAATAACGCCAACGTTGGCGGAGCTTACATTCAGAAAGGCGCGGAGCAGTATCTGCTGCGGGGCATCGGGCTCGTCGAAAACCCGGAAGACATCGGCAACATCGTCGTCAAAACCGGCGCGGAAGGCGTTCCGGTTTATGTCAAAGACGTCGGCGAAATCGTCGAAGGCTCCACGGTCAGGCAGGGCGCGGTGACGGCGGACGGCAAAGGCGAAATCGTCGCCGGAATCGTCCTGATGCTCAAAGGCGCGAATTCGCGCACGGTGGTTAATTCGGTCAAAGAGCGCGTCGAGCAGGTCAAAAAATCTTTGCCCGCCGGCGTCGAACTCGTGCCGTTTTACGACCGCACGGAATTGATTGACCGCGCCATTGCGACGGTCGAAAAAAATCTCGTTGAGGGCGCGCTGCTTGTCATCGTCGTGCTGATTCTGCTTTTGGGAAACTGGCGCGGGGCGCTGCTCGTGGCGACGATTATTCCGCTCTCGATGCTGTTCGCCGCGATTTTAATGCGAGTCTTTAATGTGTCGGGAAATCTGATGAGTTTGGGCGCGCTCGACTTCGGGTTGATCGTTGACGGCGCGGTCGTGATGGTCGAAAACACGATTCGCCGCCGCGCCGAAGCCCAGCACGAAGGCGAGATTTCGGGGCATCGCGAGGTGCCGGAGCGCACGATCTTGGAATCGTGTCTGGAAGTGGCGCGCCCCGTGGTGTTCGCCGTCGCCATTATCGCCATCGTTTATCTGCCGATTTTGTCTTTGAGAGGCATTGAAGGAAAGATGTTCGTGCCGATGGCTTTGACCGTTGTCTTTGCGCTCGTCGGCTCGTTGATTCTATCCCTAACTTACGTTCCGGCGATGATGACTTTGGTTTTGAGCGGCAAGGTTTCGGAAAAGGAAAGCTTTCTGATTCGCTGGGCGAAGAAAATCTATCTGCCGTCGCTGGCTTTTGTCGGTCGCTGGCGTGCGCAGGCGCTGGCGATTGCCGTCGCGCTCGTTTTTATTTCGGGCGCGATTTTCCCGTATTTGGGTTCGGAATTTATCCCGCGACTCGACGAGGGCGATCTTGCTTTGCAGGTGCAGAGATTGCCCAGCATTTCCCTGGAAGAATCGGTGAGAAATACGACCGAAGTCGAAAAGGTTTTGATGGAATTCCCAGAAGTCAAAACCGTGATTTCAAAAACGGGGCGCGCCGAAGTCGCTACCGACCCGATGAGCGTCGATTTTTCGGATTTGTATGTCGCCTTAAAGCCGCACGACGAATGGACAACAACCCAAGATAAAACCGAACTCGTCGAAAAAATGTCTGAAGCGTTGGAAAAAAGAGTGCCGGGCGCGATTATCAGCTTCTCGCAGCCGATTGAGTTGCGCGTCGCCGAACTGATCTCCGGTGTGCGGTCGGACGTCGCCATCAAACTTTACGGCGACGATTTGAAGGTTTTGAAGGAAAAAGCCGACGAAATCGTACGTTCCGTCCAAACAGTGCAGGGCGCCGAGGACGTGAAAGCCGAAGCGACTTCCGGGTTGCCGCAACTGCAAATCAAACCGGACAGAGCGGCGATTGCCCGTTACGGTCTGAATGTTGAGGACGTTAACGATCTGGTCGAGTCGGTCGTTGCCGGAAAATTTGCCGGACAGGTTTATCAGGGCGAGCAGCGTTTTAATCTGGTCGTCAGATTGAACGAAGAATCTGGTCAGGATATTAACTCGATCCGAAATCTGATTCTGACCGCTCCGAACGGCTCGCGCGTTCCCTTATCGCAAATCGCCGACATCGCGCTGGTCGAAGACGCGGCGCAAATCACACGCGAAGACACCAGGCGGCGAATCGGCGTCGAGCTCAACGTGCGCGGGCGCGACATCGGCTCGTTCGTAACGGAAGCGCA
>SXVE01000014.1 GCA_005790265.1 Acidobacteriota bacterium
CGCAGACGGAAGTTGACACAATTACCAAAAATTATGCGGCGCGTCCGGTCGAATATCTCAATCGAATCGGTTTTTTGAACAACAGAACCATCGCCGCGCACACGGTTCACATCAACAATGCGGAGATTGATATTCTCAAGAAAAACAACGTCGGCGCGGCGCATTGTCCGCAGTCGAATATGAAGCTCGCGTCCGGCGTCGCGCCGGTTCCGCAAATGCTTGCGGCTAATGTGCGGCTCGGTTTGGGAACTGACGGCGCGGCGTCGAATAACGATTTGGATATGTGGCAGGAAATGGACACGGCGGCAAAGCTGCACAAACTTTACGCGAAAGACCCGAAAGTCGTGACCGCCGAACAAGCGTTTGCAATGGCGACCATCGGCGGCGCGCGCGCGCTTCATCTCGAAAATAAAATCGGTTCGCTCGAACGGGGAAAACGCGCCGATATTGTCATCGTTGATCTCGACGCCGTGCATCAAACGCCGCTGTTTGACGTTTATTCGCAGCTCGTTTACGCGACGAAAGCGAGCGATGTCAGCTCGGTTATTATTAACGGCAGATTCGTGATGCGCGACCGCCGTTTGCTCACCCTAAACGAAAATGCTATAAAGAAAGACGCAAACCTTTACAGAGAAAAAATCATCAAGAGTTTATCAAATTAGAGCGGAAACGCTCGGATACGGCTTGAGAGAAAAAGCATCATCTAAGAAATTATTTGGCTGAGTGAAAAGCGATCTTTCCTTTTTTACCTGTTCGCTTTGACCTTTGCGGAATCATTTGAGTCAACGGCTTTTGACGACAAAACCAATCGCGCGCCGTTATAAAAGATTTACCAAGGAGACTAAAGAATGCCGCTAAATGTCAGAAGGTTTTTTGCCGGAGCCGCGCTCGTGACGACCGGAATCATCGCCGCCGAAGCGCAAACCGCGCCGCCCGCCGCGCCGCCGCCGACCGCAAACGCTTCGGTTGCCAAACCGATTGCCGCGCCGACTTCCGCCGAAATAATGCGCGAGCGCATCTCGAAAGCGAAAGCCTTTATCGCCGTTAAAAACTACAACGCCGCGATTTACGAACTCGAGAACATTCGCCGCGAAACCGGCGATCAAACCGTTCACGGCGTGATTAATGTTCTGCTGATGAACAGTTATCTCGAACAAGGCGATTACGCGCGCGCGCAAACTTTCTTAAAAGAATTATCGAATCCGCAAAAATCCGCCAAGCCGATTCCGTCGCCGTTTTATTTCGCCGTTGCCGGTCAAGTCGTTAAAGGCGCGCGCAACCAGCTCGAGCGTTATCGCGCGCTCGGTTTGACGATTTCCGACCGCAGTCTGCCGCTCGAAGCCGCCGTTGATGTGGAAAAAATGCGCGAAACGCTTGAAACCGTGATCGAGCAGACGAAAACCATCGGCACGGAAAAAGCGAAAACCGCTGATGCGATGGCGCTGCTTGAAGAAGCGACGACAACGCGCGGCAATCTCGCCAAAGACGATTACGACGCGAAACGCTGGAAAGATGCCGTCGGCGAAGCGCGCGAACAGCTCACCAATTCGCGCAGCACGATTATCAACGCCGTCAGCGAAACGCCGACCGAAACTGCCGCCGCGCCCGAAACGCTGACGGCGAACGTTCCGGCGCCAATCGTCAATTCGACCGCGGCGGAAACGACCGCCGCCACTACTGCTGCGAATAATTTAAATCCGGCGAACGTTTCAGCGCCCGTGTTTAAGCCGGTTTCCGGCGAAACGGCAGCAAATAACCCGAGCGGCACAAACGCCAATCAGACGACCGCGAACAATTCATCGAGCGCGGCGAACAACATCGAAAAAGCGAACGCCGCGCCGAATAATACGGCGAATAATACGGCGAACAATGATTCGCGTTTGAATACGGAAAACAGCGAGACGGCGAAAAATGCCCAATCGCCGGTGCGCAATCGTCGCGTTGAAAACAAGGAAAACGAAAATCGCGCGGAGAATAAACCGGAAACCAAACCGGACACGAACGCCGCGCAGTCGAATGATAATGCAGCGGCAAAAACGGAAACTGCGGCTGACGGTTCGCCTTTGAATGTCGGTTCGCTCGTCAATTTTGCAACGAGTCAGGCGCGACCGGTTTATCCGCCCGCGGCGCGCAATATGCGAATGACCGGCATCGTTAAAGTCGAAGTCGTCGTCAACGAAAACGGCGAAGTCGCCGAAGTGCAGAACGCGACCGGACCTTCGATGCTGCAAAGAGCGGCGTCCGACGCGGTGAAAAAATGGAAATTCAAACCGTTCGTGCGCGCCGGACAGCCGGTTAAAGCGAGCGGATTCGTTAACTTTAACTTCAGCTTGTAATTTTTATTAATATTTCGTTTTTGAGCGGGCGGCAACCTTTTTCGGAAAGTTGCCGCCTAATATTTTTTAGCCGTTTTATAAAAACTATGAAACTCCTGACTCTCGCCTTTTTTCTGACGATGACAGCGACCATTTTTTCACAAACGACGCCGATTGAACCGGGTGTTTCGCATTCGCTCGCCCGATGGCGCGCGGCGCATTATTCGGACGTGCGTTACAAACTCAACATCACGCTCGAAAAAGGCGCGCCGCTGATGAAGGGCGACATCGAAATTCGCGTCAAAATCAGCGAACAAGGAAAGCAAAATGATTTGATTCTCGATTGGCGAACGACGCAGTTTGCGAACGATAAAGACAAACCTTTCGCCAACGTCGTCGCCGTCAACGATGCGCCGGACATTCTTCATTCAATCGCGAATGAACATATCACGATTCCGAAAGGTTTATTAAAAACCGGCGAAAATTTCATCAAAATAAACTTCGCCTCGCCGATCAAAACGAGTGGCGCGGCGATTACGCGCTACATTGACAAGGAAGACGGCGCGGAATACATCTATTCGCTGTTTGTCCCAAGCGACGCAAGCACAGCGTTTCCCGTGTTCGATCAGCCGGATTTGAAGGCGCGTTTTCAGTTGAATGTTACTGCCCCGTCTAAATGGAAAATAATATCAAATTCCGAAACTCCGCTTTTTACGATTTATGACGGACAGGGCGCTCGCGGGGCAGTTCCCGAAGCGCCTGAATATGGCTTACGGATGTTTTCTGAAACTAAACCGATCAGCACATACGTTTTTGCATTTGCGGCAGGCGAGTTTGCAGAGTTTGGGGATGAATTTAATAAATCCAAACAAGATAAATCTCAGAAGGATTCTAGTGCTAAATCTGAACGATTAGAAATTTTTACA
>SXVE01000150.1 GCA_005790265.1 Acidobacteriota bacterium
CGTTTGATAAAGTCGGGAAAATGCTCGGACTCGGTTATCCCGGCGGTCCGATGATCGAAAAAATTTCCAAAGAAGGCGACGCGGGCAAAATAAAATTTCCCATCGCGAAAATATCCGACGGACGACCGGATTTCAGCTTTAGCGGACTGAAAACCGCCGTCGCGCGCTACATTCGCGAAAACAACGTTGCGCCCGTTGCTGAACAGGAAACTCCGTCGCAGACGATCAAGGATTTGGCGGCGAGCTTTCAGGCGACGGTCGTTAAATCCTTGATGGGAACGACGGAAAAACTCGCCGTTGAGTTGCAGCCGAAAACTTTAATCGTGGCGGGCGGCGTCGCGTGCAACGGCGCGCTGCACGAAGCGGCGGACAAAATCGGCGCGAAATTAAATATGCCCGTTTATTTTCCGTCGAAACATCTCTCGACCGACAACGCCGCGATGATCGCCGCCGCCGGTTATTATCATCTCGCAAGCGGCGAGCAATCCGATTCGCGAATGACGGCGGACGTCACGATGCGCCTGCAAAACTTTGAAAACGAAGACGCCGACCTCAAAAGAAAAAAAGTCCGTTACCGATTGTAAAAACATCGGTTAGTGCGAAAAACGAACATTCATAGCGAAATAATACACGCGAATTCGATGACAGTTAGTTTCCTACAGCAGTTGGATTCGCCGTTATGCTGACGATTCCGCAACCGAGCGACGGCAAAATTGGCGGAATGATCAAGTTTCGCACTGATAACGGCGCGAACAATCTTTACATCAGTACAAACGATTTTGACGGCGCGGCGGCAGATTATAAAGCACAAAATCAAAAAATTAACTGCTTGCTTTTCTCTTTGGCGAATCGCTACAATTTATTTAGTTTTAACGACATTTTTCAAACGGTAAAATACTAGAAAAACACGCTGATTCTCGTTTGCGCGGGCATTTTTTGATTAAGCAAAAACGCTGAGACGCTTTTTATAAACGAAAATCTCTACTTAGAAAAGCATTTTTTCAGGGGGAAATTTAATGAAAAAAACTGGATTTTGGACAGTTTTGTTTTTAACTTTATTGGCAGCGGCAGCAAACATTTCGGCGCAGACGGCTTTGACCGTGCGGCTCGCGCCTTATTTGTCTGGTTTGACTTCGCCGGTTTTTGCGACGAGCGCGCGCGATGGTTCGGGACGATTTTTCGTCGTTGAACAAGCGGGAATTATCAAAGTCGTGCAACCGAATTCGACAACGCCGACCGAATTTTTAAATATTTCGAGCCGCGTTGTTGCAGGCGGCGAACGCGGGCTTTTGGGTTTGGCTTTTCATCCACAATACGCGACAAATCGCCGCTTTTTCGTTTATTACACGCGGCAGAGCGACGGCGCGATTCAAATCGCTGAATATCAAGCTTCAGCGGCGAATCCGAACGTTGCCGTAACGGCTGAAAAAATTCTATTGACGATTCCGCATCCGGATCAATCAAATCACAACGGCGGCACGATTGCTTTCGGCGCGGACGGTTTTTTATACGCGGGAACGGGCGACGGCGGCGGCGCGAACGATGTGCCGAACAACGCGCAAAATATCAATTCGCTGCTTGGTAAATTTTTGCGAATAGATGTTAACGTTCCCGCCGGTTCGACGCAAAATTATGTAATTCCGACGGACAATCCATATGCCGGAGCGACCGCCGGAGCCGATGAAATTTACGCCATTGGTTTGCGCAATCCGTATCGGTGGTCGTTTGACCGCGCGGGCACGAATCAGCTTTGGGCGGGCGATGTCGGACAAGGTTTGGTCGAAGAAGTTGATATTATCACGCGCGGCGGAAATTACGGCTGGCGCATTATGGAAGGAACGGTCTGCAATCCGAATATCAACGGCGGCGCCTGCACTCCGCCCGCCGGACATATTCCGCCCGTTTTTGAATACAACAACGTCAACAGTCCGCGTTGCGCCGTGACAGGCGGCTACGTTTATCGTGGCGCGCAGGGAACTTTGCCCGCCGGAAGTTATCTTTACGGCGATTATTGCACCGGCGAAATTCTGCTGTGGAATAACAATCAGCAAACTCTTCTGCTCGATTCGTCGCTGTTTATTTCTTCGTTTGCCGAAGATGAAGTCGGCGAATTATACGCCGTCGGTTTGGTCGGCGGCACGATTGAAAAAATCGTCAACCCGAATCCGCTGCCGTCCGCCCGAACCAACGCGGATTTTGACGGCGACGCGCGAACGGATGTTTCGGTTTTTCGTCCGTCAAACGGCAATTGGTATTCGCTTAACAGTTCAAACAATGCTTTTCGCGCGACGCAGTTCGGACAAGACGGCGACATTCCGACGCCGGAAGATTACGACGGCGACGGCAAAACCGATTTCGCTGTCTATCGTCCGTCAAACGGTTTCTGGTATGTTTTGCGCAGCGGCAACAACACTTTTTCCTCCGTGCAGTTCGGCGCGAATACTGACGTTCCGGTCGCCGGTGATTACGACGGCGATTCCAAAGCCGACGTCGCCGTTTTTCGCCCGACCAACGGTAATTGGTATCGCTTAAATAGTTCAAACAACGCGTTTAGCGCGATTCAGTTCGGTCAAAACGGCGATGTGCCGTCGCATAGTGATTACGACGGCGACAAAAGAACGGACATTGCGGTTTTTCGACCAACTAACGGAATGTGGTACGCGCTCAATAGTGCAAACAACGCGGCTTCTTTCGTTCAATTCGGTCAAAACGGCGACACTCCGGTGCCCGGCGATTATGACGGCGACGGCAAAACCGATTACGCAGTTTTCCGCAACACATCCGGGATTTGGTATATTCTGCGCAGTTCAAGCGGGTTTTTCTCGAGACAGTTTGGGCAAAACGGCGACGTGACGGCAGCCGGTGATTACGACGGCGATTTAAAAGATGATATTGCCGTTTGGCGCAACGGAACTTGGTATATTACGCGCAGCTCAAACAACACCATCCAATTTTTGCAGTTTGGACAAACCGGCGATTTGCCTTTGCCTTTTTATGACAAACCGTAAAAGCGGTTACGCGTTGCAAGTGATCGAAAGATTAATTTGTGATTGGTAATTGAAAATTCGTCACTATTTCAAACGGCGCGAGCAAGAGTGAAAACATACACTTTGCTCGCGCCCGCTTTTTTGAGCGCTTTGGCGCAGCTCGAAACGGTCGCGCCGGAAGTGAAAACATCGTCAACAAGCAAAATCGTGCGATCTTTTATCAGTTCAGAGCGTTTGACCGCAAAAGCATTTTTAACCGTCAGTTCGCGCGCTTTTTTGTCCATTCCGGCGCGGTGCATCGGCGTATGAATTTGCCGCGTCAGACTCGCGTCGTCAATTTCGATTTTTGTTTCGCGCGCGATGATTTCAGCGAGCGTCGCCGCTTGATTGAATCCGCGTTCGTGAAATCGTTTTTTGGAAAGCGGAACGGGAATGATGAGATTTACACCGGGAAAATTCGATTGATGAGAAGCGGAAATAAAAAACCGGCGCAGAGTTGCGCCGGTATGATTTTCGGTTTTGAGATTAACGACCGATGCGGCGAGCGCCTTTTCGTAAATTCCGACGGCGCGCGCCGCATCGTAAAAATGTTCGTCGCAGCGATGACAGAAAGTTGTCACCGGCGCGCCGGAATCGCTTAAAAAATTGCCGCACTTGTCGCAGATCGTTTCGCTGCCCGAAAATATTCGCGTGCTTTCCCAGCAAACACGGCAAGCGATGCCGTCAGCCGAATGCTCGACGCTGCCCGCACAAATTTGACAGGCTTGCGGGTAAACGATTGTGAGCAGAGAATCGTAAATTTTGGCAAACATTTATATTTTTGCCGCAGCAAAACCGCCGGTCAGAAAATTTTTGAACAATTGTTCACCGCGCAAAAAAGATAGCGAGAAAATTAATCTTCTTCGAGCAAGCCCTGTTCTAAAAGCTGTTGGCAGTCGAGACAATAGCGTGCCCACGGAATCGCATTTAATCGTTTCGGGTTGATATCTTTTTCGCAATTCTGGCAAGTGCCGTATTCCTCGTCTTCAAGTCGCAGCAGTGCTTCATCAATCAAAACAAGCTGACGGCTTTCGTTTTCCGAAACCGCGAGCATCACGTTTTTTGAATAATTTCTGACTGCCAGATCAACCGGATCGGGCGTTTCCGAATCGTCAATCGAAAGATCGTTTCCTTTCAGTTTGTTTATCAAAGTCTCGCGCTCGGCGAGCAGTTTTTCTTTTAATTCTTGCAAATTCAATTCACTCATTTTTGATACGGAAAACCTTTTATAATCGTAAAAGCTCGGTAAAGCTGTTCTAACAAAACGACACGCGCCATATCGTGCGTAAAAGTCAGAAACGACAAGGATAAACTAAACTCTGCCGTTTCGACAACCTCTGCGGCGACGCCTTCGGCTCCGCCAATGACAAAAGTTACATCTTTCAATCCGCGATTTTGCCATTTTTCAATTTCTTTCGCCAAATCCGGCGAAGAAACGTGACGTCCTTTAACATCCATCACGCAGACGAATCCACTTTGATTCACATTTTCCAGAATGCGTTTGCTTTCGATTTCCTTGCCCGCGTCTTTAATCTCTGTGATTTCACACTTTACAAAATGCGAAAGACGCTGCAAATACTCTTCTTGCAGCGCCCGCCAGTTTTTATCTTTTGTTTTGCCGACCCAGACAAATCGAAATTTCATATCTTTGCGCCGCGCGCACAGCTAATTTACATTCTCGTCGCGGCGATTAAAATGTTTCGCGCCGCGCGTTTGTTTCAGTTAATTCCGACGGAAGATCAACGCGTTTCGCATCGCGCCACAACCTTTCCAAATCGTAGAATTCGCGCGCGTTTTTCTCGAAAATATGCACGATAAAATCGCCGTAATCAAGCAGAATCCATTCGGCGGAACTGTAGCCTTCGACGCGCACCGGACGCGAATTTAGCTGTTTTTTCAACTGTTCGTTAATCTCGTCGGAAATCGCCTGCACCTGCCGCTGATTGCTGCCGCTCGCGACGATAAAAAATTCCGTAAAACTCGCGATTTCGCGCAGATCAATGGCGACTAAATTCGTCGCTTTTTTCTCGCTCGAGCAGTGCAGGGCGAGTTTTACTTCGTCGTCCAAATCGGAAAAAGGCGTTAGATTCTGTTCGATTTCAATCGTTACGCTTTCGCGCTGTAAAGTTTTTTCCTGTAATTCTTCCATAATTTCATTTATCATCGGACATTTATCCTTCAACATCAAATAATACCGAGCATTTGTCGGCGGCAATATTAATCGAAAACGCTTGTTATTTTTTTGATAAACATCATTTGTAAAGTTTATATTTTTCGATGTAGCGCGCGACTTCGCCGCTCGTCAATTCGCGCCAATCA
>SXVE01000151.1 GCA_005790265.1 Acidobacteriota bacterium
AAGTCGAACGAAACGATTGAGTGCACCGAAAGCACGAGCGGCGTCGAAATTCCGGCTAATAATAAGTAAGCTATTTCGTAACGATGCCAATGCCGTGCTGAACCGCGCCAGCCCCATGAAAGAATGGAGTAAACAAACTTAAAGTATTTGTTTTTCGCGCGATCTCTCAGCGTTGCGAAGTCCGGAATCAAACCGACATACCAGAACAAAAGCGAAATCGTCGCGTATGTAGAAACCGCAAACACGTACCACATCAACGGCGAACGAAATTGAGGCCACATTCCCATCGTGTTCGGGTACGGAAAAAGCCAGTATGCGAGCCACGGGCGTCCGGTGTGCAGGAGCGGAAAAAGTCCGGCGCAGGCGACGGCAAACAGCGTCATCGCTTCGGCAAATCGGTTGATTGACGTGCGCCATTTCTGGTTAAGTAACAGTAAAATAGCGGAGATCAGCGTTCCGGCGTGCCCGATTCCGATCCACCACACGAAGTTGATGATATCGAATGCCCAGCCAACCGGCTGATTGTTTCCCCAAATCCCGATTCCCGTCGTTACTAAATAAAGGACTGTAAACAAAAGAATTTGAGCAACAATAAAGCCAAATCCGAAACCGACGAACCAGCCGAACGGCGTTCTTTTCTTTAAAGTTACGTCGCCGATTTTATCCGATACGGTGGCAAGCGTGTGATCGCCTTCCACCATCGGCGGAAAAATTCGTTTTTTTACATCCAAGTCATCTGCTTTTTGCATAACTTTTTTCGTCACCGTCAAAATTAATGTTCTGCTTCGGTCGTTTCTCCCGCTTCGGTTTTTGTTTCCGGCGTGTGCGTTTTCGGCACTTCGAGCGCTTTATAATCAGGCATTTCTTTGTTCTGATTTTTCAAACTCGCTAAATAAGTCGTGCGCGGCTGCGTATTTAATTCATTTAACACGGCGTAACTGCGCTGATTGTTTTTGTGTTTTGAAACCAGGCTGTTCGGATCGTTCAAATCCCCGAAAGTGAAAACGTCGGTCGGACAAGCCGCCTGACAAGCCGTTAAAATCTCACCATCGCGAATATCGCGTTTATCTTTTTCCGCTTCGATTCGTGCTGCCGCGATACGCTGCGTACAGAAAGTACATTTTTCCATCACGCCGCGCGAACGCACCGAAACTTCCGGGTTGCGCATCAATTTGTACTGCGGCGTTTCCCAATCCTGGTAAAGCAAAAAGTTGAATCTTCGGACTTTGTACGGGCAGTTATTCGAGCAGTAACGCGTGCCGACGCAGCGGTTATAAACCATATCGTTCAAACCTTCGGCGCTATGAACGGTTGCGTGAACCGGACAAACCGGCTCGCACGGAGCCTGTTCGCAGTGCTGGCACAGCATCGGCTGAAAATGCGGACCTTTCGGATTATTGATGTCGTCGCCCGAAAAATAAGTGTCAATTCTGAGCCAGTGCATTTCGCGGCTGCGCTCGATTTGCTCTTTGCCAACAACCGGAATATTGTTTTCCGACTGACACGCGATGACGCACGCATTGCACCCGACGCAATTATTTAAATCAACGGTCATTCCCCATTTATTGCCGTTGTAATTAAATCGCGGATACATTGATTCGTCATAATGATCGGGCTGATGTCCCATCTGCGGATTCGCTTTGAAAACATCAACATCGAAAACGCGTAGAATATCGCGACCTTCCATATTGAAGTGCGTTTGCGTCGAAGCGATTGTCGTCTGCGTTTCCAATTTTGACAATTTTCCGGTGCCGTACGAAGGCATATCGGAACGGTAAACATCAAAAGCGTTGTAACCGAGTCCGGTTCCGACTCGACCGGCGCGAGTTCTTCCGTAACCGGTAAAAATCGTTACGACGTCATCGGGCTGACCGGGAGCAATCCAGATCGGCACATCTTTTTGAATTTCAGTTCCCTGAAAGTTCAGTTTGACCAAATCGGAAAACAAATTGCCGCCTTTGGTATTGACAAAACTCGTTCCTTCTTCGCCGCCCGTATATTCGTTGTATTGGCGATCTCGGTTGAGCTGATATTTCTCCGCCGTGCGCGGGCTGATTAAAGCCACGTTGTCCCAAGTGATTTTGGTCAGCGGTTTCGGCAATTCCTGAAGCCAGCCGTTATTGGCAAAGCGTCCATCATAAACGGTCGGATCGGCTTTAATCGAAATTTCCAATTCGCCGCCCGTCGGTTTCACTTCCGGCTGACTTAAAAAAGCCGTCGTCGCTGAAACGTTTCGAGTTGCCGCCGCTGAATTCGGGACAAATCCGTCGTGCACGATTTTGCGCCACGTATCTTCAAAAGCGTTCGACGATGCCGCCGATGAGTTGGTTGAAGCCGGAGTCGCAACAGTTGCAGCGGCTCCAGAGTTTTGCTGAACAGTGGAATTATTGCCGGTTGTCGTCGCTGCCGACGCAGAATTTGCGGTTGTTGGCGCGGCTCCGGCTGCTGACGATTGCGACGCGGCGGTTGCGGCGGCTGTCGCCGTTGCCGGATTGCGCGGTGCGGCAGTATTGATGTTTTGTCCCTGCCAGAATTCGCGCACGATGTCGTAATCTTTTTTGTCGTAATTTTCGCGGAAAAGCACTTGAACAACTTCGTGAATGCTTTTGCTTTCGTACAGCGGATCAATCAGCGGCTGAACAATCGAGATTGTTCCGTCGAAGGCGCGCGCATCGCTCCATGTTTCAAGAAAATGTTTTTGCGAAATATGCCACTGGCAATGTTCGGCGGTTTCGTCAGCATACATTCCGAGGTGAACGCGCGTCTGAATTTTGTTTAACCTGTCGGCGTTCAACTTCAAATCAACCGGCGTGTTGTAAACCGGATTTCCGCCCAAAATAACCAGCATTTTAACGCGTCCGGCGTCAATATCAGCAATAAGTTCGCGAAGCTGTTCGACTTGCGTTTTCTCGGCAAAAGGCGAGAGCGGCTCGGTGTATAAAACCGTTTGCCCAACGTTGCCGAGCGCGCCGTTAATCGCGTGCGCAAGTGCGTGAACGGTCGGCGACGCGCTGCTGCCGGCGCTGACGATTGATCTGCCGCGAAACGCTTGTAAATCTCGCGCCATTGAATTGATCCACTGCGTCGCTTCGCCCGACAAACCGGTCGCCGCCGCGCCCGAAACGCCGACAGCGGCGGCAATGGCTTTGGCAACTTCGCTTAACTGACTCGGCTTGATCGCCAGCCGATGATCGGCTTTCGCGCCGGTCAGAGACATCGTCGTTTCCACCGCGTATAAACGATTGATTTCCTGATTCGCTTCGGTCAACGCTCGTTTTTTTGCGAAATCTTTCATGTAGCGAACGTTGAAACCGCTGAAAATATCGTTGTCGAGCGTAACGATGCGTTCGGCTAAATCATAACGATAAACCGTGTTCACCGGCGCGCCGAAAGCCATTCGCGCGCCCATCGTCGCGCTGTCGTTGTTAAGCGGTTCGTATTGAATCCATCGTGAGTTCGGCAATTCGGCGGCGAGCTGTCTGAATTGCGCGGTCAGCGTCGGCGACGTCACGGTTTCGGTTAAAAATCTAACGCCTGCGCCGCCGTCGGCTCGATTTCCTTCGACCGTCGCGCGAATCTGCGTCATAAAATTCTGCCACGTCGTCGGGTCGCCGCGAAAAGTTACTTCCTGCGAACGATCCGGATCGTACATCTGCAGCAGCGCCGCCTGCGATAGCACATCGGTTGAGCCGAGACTTCCCGGATGCTGCGGATTTCCTTCGATTTTAATCGGACGTCCGTCGTAAGACTTGGCGAGCAAACCGTTGGCGATTCCGCCGACGGTCATTGCAGTAGCGAAAAACAACGGTTTGCCCGGCAAAAGCTGTTCGTCTTGGCGCACGTATGGAATGATTTTTTCCGCGGGCTGAATAACGCAGCCGCTCAAACCGGCGAGCGCCAGCGATGCGCCCATTACTTTCAAAAAGTTGCGGCGGCTGAGCGAACTGTCCCACTCTTCGGCGTGGCTCGGATATTCGCGTTTGACGAAATCGGCAAACTCCGGCGCGTCAACGTATTCTTCGACGCTGCGCCAGTAATCTTTTCCATTCTGCGCTAAAATCTGTTCGCGCAATGATGCAAAGTTTTCGTTATTGTCTTTGCTAGGCATTTTATTTTTGATTCCTCAATTTTATCAACCGATTATTCCCTGTCTAATTTCAGGATCAGCGATTTTCTGATAACTAACTAAACTTATTTTTCAATCTTAACGGTGACAAGTTGAACAACTGGTCAGCATTTCCGAACTTCTCAGATTTTTGATTTTTTCGTCTACTTCCACTTTCTGCTCCGGCGTCATTTCGCTCGGCGACCAGGACGTGTTGTAAATTTCCGCCGCCGGTCGAATATTCGGTGCCGGATCGCGGTGACAGGAAAGACACCATTCCATTTGCAGCGTATTCGCCTGATAAACCGCGGGCATATTGGAAATATCGCCGTGACAGCTCGCGCAGCCGACGCCTTTATTCACGTGAATGCTGTGATTGAAATAAGCGTATTCGGGCAAATCGTGAACTCTTTCCCATTCAATCGGTTTGTTTTCACGAAAGCTGGCGCGCACCGGCTCAAGATAAGGACTGTCCGCCCACAGCTGATTGTGGCAATTCATACAAGTCTGCGTCGGCGGCATCCCGGCGGAAGCAGTCGTCTCAACGGTCGAGTGACAATAACGACAATCAATGCCGTCGTCGCCCGAGTGATGTTTATGGCTGAACTGCACCGGTTGCTGTTTTTCGATAAACCGTCCGGTCAGATACGAAGACCGCGCGACCTGCGTGTAAACATAACCCGCCACGCCCGCCAGGATGACGACCGCGACCATGCTTATTCTCGCAATATTATTTGCGCTTTTATGGAAAAATTGTGCCATTTTAATTCTCTCGAATCCGAAAAATCTACAAAATTTAAGACTGCTTTATGTTGTTCGCTCGAAAATCGGATTACAGAAATATCCAATTTCGCTTCGTACTCCGAGCGAACTGAAAATTTGTTGATATGAAGAACTTTGTAAAACTGCTTTCTAATTTTACCCAATCTTAAGAATTCCGCAAATTCAACTTTTCACAATAGTTGGTTTCACCGTGTTTGTGCAACCTTTCACTAATAAGTTTAGCTGATAAGGCAGATTAACTTTTTCGATTTTCGTCAAACGCCGCGTTTGTTTTCGCTAAAACAGCGCTAATAATCGCAAATAATTAAGGTAATTAAATTTTACCCGCCGTAAAAACAGACGCAACCAAGCGTTTTTCTCGATCACTAAAACCGATTGCGACAAACAAAAAAACGTAAAAAAACGATTTCCGCGCGCGAAAATTTCAGCCGGTTAAATAATTTTAACTAATCAATTCCGCCGACAGCAATGCGGCGCCAACGGCGGCGGCATTTTCTCCTAGCTCGCCCTTAACGATTTCCGATTTCTCAAACGACGGCGCAAACGAGAGTTCGCGCGAACGATGAATGATCGCATCGAGCACTAAATTATCAGCGCGCATAATTTCTCCGCCGACGACGATTTTTTCGACGTTCAGCAGGTTGATCACGCTGGCAATCGCCGTTCCGACGTAAAATCCGGTGCGGCGCAACATCATCTGCGAAAATTCGTCGTTATTTTTCGCTTCTCTGATAATGTCGCCGAGCGTGATGTTTTCCTCTCTCAACTGATTAAGCGACGAAGTGCTGTCCTGATGAAAACGGCTTCGTGTGCGCCGCACGATATTGGTCGTCGAAGCGACGTCTTCGAGCTTCATTCCGTCGGAATTAATCGAAATGTAACCGAATTCTCCGGCGAAACCGGAAATTCCGCGCCAAATTTCTCCGTTGAAAATCAACGCGCCGCCGACTCCTTTTCCCAAAGTTGCGTAAAACATATCGCGGCTGCCGCGTCCCGCGCCCAGTTTATACTCTCCATAACCGGCGGCGTTGGCGTCGTTTTCAACCGTTACGGATAATCCGGTCAGCGATGCGATTTCGCTTGTCAAATCAACTTCCGTGTGTTCGGGAATGGATGTCGAGAAAGCGACGCGTTTGGTGTCTTGCCGAACGAGTCCGGGAACGGCGACGCCGACCCGGCTAAAATCGCCGAACGATTGATGCAGTTCTTTGATAAAATCAACCAAATGCGGCAGATTAAGTTCGAGTTGATTGGACGAAACCGTCTGCGAATCGAGCAAATTTCCGTTTTTATCAAGACAAACGGCGATGAATGCTGAATTTGATATTTCGATGCCAACGAGATTTTCGCTGGTTTTCAATGATTCGTTTGTCATTATTAAAAACCCTGTTCGGCGGTTATTTTCGGCTGTAAACTAACGCGATTTTAGACATTCGACCGCCGTAGTGTCAAATAGAATTTACGGGCTGTTTTGAAAATCTCCCGGTTGTTTCGGGGCGGTTAAACCTTTTTCGCAAAACAAATTAGAAAAATGTGTTTAATCGGCTGGCAAACCGCCACGAATTTCGCGCATCGGAAAAGAAATCGCCGAAATTTATTATGCTGAAAGAAAAAAGACATCTGCCGCTTTTACTGACCGCCGCCGTTTTCGGTCTAACCTTTTTGCTGTTATTCAGCGTTATCAAATCGAAAATTTACGGACAGGCTTCTGATGACATCGCCGTTGCGGAAAAAGCCGAAACTCCGCCAGCCGCGCCGCTCGTCAAAAAAACCGCATCCGTTGCGGCAGCTCCATCCGCCGCATTTCGGTCGGCGGCGCTGGAAAACGCGGATTTGAAAAACAATTTGACGTGGACGTTCGGAGCGAAAGCGCAGCGCGGCTGGTATCTTTACGTGCCGCTGATTCAGCAGACAATCGGCACGGAAAACGCGCCGGAAACTCCCGAATTTGCTGCCGCCGTCGCCGTTTGGCAGCAGAAATCCGCGATTTACCCGACCGGAAAGATTGACAACGAAACGCTTTCCGCGATGGTCAAATGGTGGCAGTCGCGCCGCTTAAACAGCAGTCGTTATCCGTCCGAAGAACAATTGTTGTCCGCTCCGATTGATAATTTTTATGATCCGACGCGCGCCGCCGAATTGCTCAAAGTCGAACGCGAAACTTACCGCGCTTACAAAAAAATGATCGCGGCGGCGGCAAAGGATTTGAATTTGAAAACCGACGCTAACGGCGAGCTCGCGCCGGAAGAAAAGTTTCTGCGCATCGTTTCGAGTTTTCGGTCGCGCGAATATCAAGATAAATTACGTCGCGCTTCGCCCGATTCCGGTCGCGCCGGTTTAGCCGTTAACAGTCCGCATTTTACCGGCTGTGCGCTCGATATCTACGTCGGCGGCGAACCGACAATTACCAAAGATTACAATCGCGCCGCGCAAGTGCAAACGCCCGCTTACAAATGGCTGGTCAAAAACGCCGAACGCTTCGGTTTTTACCCGTATTATTACGAACCGTGGCATTGGGAATACGTTCCCGGCAAAGTCCAAAATTAGTTTTTCTGTCATTTTCAACTCTGTCGGTTTTTTCAATTCGGATTAATTAATTAATAAAAAACAAAAAGGGCGGCGCATTATATTCAAAAATGCGTCGCTCTTTTTGTTTTTCTAATTTCAACTTTTATTTCGTGCGGCGATTTCTCGCGATTTTTGCACGAGTCGTTCGGGTAACAACCGCGCTTGTTGATCCGTTTTTTAAGGCGGTTCCGGCTTCGATATTGCGCACGCTGACGGTAAATTTCGTTTTTCCTTCCGCTCGCGCGAGTATTCTTTTCACTTCCGCACCAGTTAATTCAGATGCGTCAACGCCGCTCGACTTCAGTTCAGCGAGCAATTTCTCCGGCGTGTTGGTTTTATAATCGTAAACGTCCGGGTAAACGTTCAGCTTTCCGGCTTCGACGATCAGAGTGTCATAAGTGATTTCGACCGGAAGCGGCGGCGAGAGTTCGGCGACCAGCGTTTTTTTGCTCGATTTTGCTTTGCTAATTTCTTCGGGCGAAACCGGCAGCGAACGCGCGGCGACGATTTTCTCCGCCAGATCGTATAAATCCGTTTGCAAAACGCGCACGCAGCCGTGCGAAACGAGACTGCCCAAATCCTGCGCGCCTTTCGCCTGATGAATCAGATAACCGTAACCGAGCGGAATCTTCAATTTTCCGAGCGGATTGCGCGGATCGGTCGGCAGAATAATTTCGCCCGGTTTCACTTTCGACGACGCTTCGATCCAATCGCTCGACGGCGGAATCCATACCGGATTCCAAATCACGTCCGACGCCTGCCGCATTCCGACAAACAGCGGATAATCTTTCATTCCGACACCAATCGGATAAGTTTTCACTTCCTTGCCGTTTTGCCAGAGCGTCATTTGAAAAGACGGAATATTAATTGTGATTTTGATGTTTTCGTCGCCGGCGCGAAACGCGGTTTTTTCAATCACGCCGCCGGTCAATTTGTCCGAACGCGCCGAATCGCGCCGCATATCGAGCAAATATGATTGCGCTTCGGCAACGTTTGCCAATCCGCTGAAAAACAGCAGAAACGCCGACAAAATAATTGTTTTTTTTGTTTTTTTCGATGAATTCATTATTTAGTAAATATAGAATTAACAGCTTTCAAGGCTATTTGTCGCGTTCAGTCGGAAAAAAGTTGTCTTGCTTTTGCCGCCCGCCGAAAACGGTGCGGCAGCGTTTCGGCAATCCGATTTGCACGCGCAAGCGAGGTTTTTCTTTGACGAACCGGCGCGGGCAAGTTACTCTTTTGAGAAGCATCGCGCAACCGGCGACGATTTTACAAAAGCGGTTTCTCTATGGAACATCTTTCCCAACTGATCGAACAATACGGCATCTACGCCGTTTTAGTTTTGTGCACCGTCGAAGGCGATATTACGCTTTTGATTTCGGGCGCGATGGCGCACGGCGATTTTTTCGGGAAATACAGCTTTTGGCGCGTGTTTGCGGCGGGAACGCTCGGCGGCATCGTCGGCGATAATGTCGCGTATTTTATCGGGCGAATGTGTCGCAAAACCATCGCCAATTACCGATTTTATGAAATGGCGCGTCCGCGCATCGAACGTTTAATCAACAAATTCGGCAAATTCGCGCTGATTATTTCCAAATACATTTACGGCATTCGCGCCGCGATGTGCGTTTTTTACGGCATCGGACGAATGCCTTACCTGCGCTTTCTCGCGCTCGATTCGTTGAGCTGCGTTGTTTGGGCGTTTGTTCTGGCGAGCATCGGCTATTTTTTCAGCGGCGCGATTTCTTCGATCATCGGCGACTTTAAGCAAATCGGCGTCGGATTACTATTCGTCGTTTTGATCGGCATTATTATTTTTTTCGTCGTCGAAAGATATTATTTATCAGAAAAAATCGAGGAAGTCGCGCCCGAAACCATTCACAAAATCGAAGAAAAATTTCACCACGTCGAAGAAGTCGCGCAGGGAAAACTGCACGACATCAGTGAACGTCTGCATCTGACAAACGCGCCGCACCGCGAGGAAAAACCGCTCGAAGAAATAAAATCAAAGATGGAAACGACGCCCGCCGCGAAAAAATAAGTTTGCTGTTACCGTTTTTTCATCAATTTACGGTAATATATTGAGTCTTTTTGATAAAATATTCTAATACCTGATTCTGTTCATAAAGAGGAAAATTTAAGTGATTATTGAATCTTCGGCTCCGACCCGAGTTGACTTGGCAGGCGGAACTATTGATATTCCGCCGCTGTTTTTATTTCACGAAGGCGCCGCCACCGTTAATTTCGCGATTAATTTGATGGCGCGCTGCCGCATCGAAACTCGTTCGGACGATAAAATCATTCTCGAATCTATTGATCGCGGCGTTTCGTTTGAAACTTCGCTCGAACATTTCAACGAACTGAAAAACGAACCGCGGCTCGAATTGCTGTCAAAGCTCGTCTATTTTTTCAAACCGGAAACCGGTTTTAATATGATTACCGAATCGGAAGCGCCCGCCGGAGCCGGGCTCGCCGGTTCTTCGACGCTCAATATCGCCTGCATCGGCGCGCTTAACAAACTGGTCGGCGACCGCTACGCGCCCGAAAAATTTATTCCAATCGCCGCTAACGTCGAGTGTCAGGTGATTCGCGTGCCGACCGGTTTTCAGGATTATTTCTCGGCGCAATACGGCGGAGTTTCGGCGATTCATTTTCGCCCGGACGCGATGGAACGCGAAGCGCTCGAAGTTGACACGGAAATGCTGCACCGGCGCGTCGTTGTGATTTACACGGGCGAACCGCGCAATTCCGGCACGAACAATTGGGAAATGACCAAGCGCCACATTGACGGCGACCGCGAAATTTTCGATATTTTTGAAGGCATTCGCGATTCGGCGCTCAATCTGCGCGAAGCGCTTTTGCACGGCGATTGGACGGCGGTCGGCGAAATTCTGCATCGCGCGCATCCGCAGCGCAAACGTCTCGCGCCGAACATCACGACGCCGAAAATGGACGAATTAATTGACATCGCTTACCAGAGCGGCGCCATCGGCGCGAAAGTCTGCGGCGCGGGCGGCGGCGGCTGCATCGCGTTTTTCTGCGAAGAAAGCAGAAGAAACGAAGTCGCCGAAGCGCTCGCCAAAGAAGAAACCGTCGAAGTGCTCGACTGGAAAATCGCGCCCGACGGATTGATCGTCAATGAGTTTTAATCTGCCGAATAGTTTGCCGCCAAAAAAAACGATTTTCGGCAAACTCAATTTCGGCATCGGTTTAAGATTTTTAACAGTATATTTAGGAGATAATTTATGAAAAAATCATTTCTTCTATCTTTAGTATTTATCGCGGCTTTCAGCTTTTCGGCGGCGGCACAAAACGCCGAATACGCTTCGTCGCGTTTGAACAATTACGCCAGTCAGTTGAAACGCTCGACGGTTGATTTGGCTGACCGCACCGCCGAACGATTGAAAGGCTACACGGTTAATCGCGCGGACGTTGAAGAAGCGTTTCTCGCCGCGCAGATGGATTCGGGCGCGAGTCTTTTTTCGCAGATGGTCAATGATAATCGCCGCGTTGCGGAATTGCGCGACGCGGCGTTTTTTCTCAATGATCTAGCCCGCCGCGCGCCGAGTTACGGATCAAACGGTTATCTTTGGCGCAGCATCCAAAACGCCGTTAACGACATTAATCGCGAACTCGGCGGCAGCGGCAA
>SXVE01000015.1 GCA_005790265.1 Acidobacteriota bacterium
AAATGCGGCAAATTGATCGGCATCACTTCGCTGATTCTATCGCGTTCGGGCGGTTCGGTCGGCGTCGGTTTTGCGTTTCCGGTTAACACGGCGAAACGCGTCGTGCCGCAATTATTTCAATTCGGCGCGGTCAATCGTCCGAAATTGGGCGCCACTCTTCCGGAAGTGGCAAATTTAGCCGAACGCGGTTATCGTCTGCCGGTCGAATACGGTTTGGTCGTTTATCAGGCGATTCCGAATGGATCTTTGCAGCGAGCCGGAATTCGCGGAATTTCGCCGGAAGGAAACATCGGCGACATTATTCTGTCGGTTGACGGTCAGAAAATGAACGATCTCGACGCGCTTTACCGTCTGCTCGACAAAAAGCAAATCGGTGACACTGTTCAGGTCGAAGTCTACCGCGACGGAAAAAGTTTGACTGTTCCGGTCAAGCTGCTGCCGACGCCGCAAATCAATTCACCGATGCGCCGAACGCAGGAATAAACGCGCGGTTTTCGTAAAATATTACGGCGAGTAAATTGAAAAATTCGTTATTTTCGGACTACCGCGCAGCAGAGCTGACGCGGCATTCGCCCGAAAATTTTGCGCTCAAAGCAGCGCAAACCACGAATTTTTGATAATCGGAATTCCGTAGCAGAACTAGGGGGCATTAAACCCATAAGGAACGATTAAACAAGAGCGATGAATTCACGCGAATTCATCGCTCTTGTTTTTGATAGAATTAATAAAATGAATGAGCTGAACGACTTTTATAACGACGGTTTCGGTTGGATTTGCCGCCAGTGCGAGCGCGAACTGAAACAAGAAAATGCGACCGGATCAGCGCAGTCGCGCTTGATGCACGAAGGCGAAGCGGAAAGCAAAAATCCGCGCTTTTCCAATCTCGCGCTGGCAAAATGGGCGGACGCGGCGCAGCAAACGCTCGTTTGCCCGCGCTGCGGAATCACCGAACGCGCGGAAAAATTTTGATTTTTTTTCGGCACCGCAATTTCTGCAAGCGTTTTGAAAACGCGCTTTTCTCAATTTTTCGCCGTGTGCTAAATTTGAAGTAATGATGGAAAAAGAAATCGAAATCGCCACTGCGCTCGCGCGAACGGCGGGCGCGCGTATTCTGGAATTTTACGCGCTGGAAATAATCGCCGAGGAAAAATTAGGCGCCGACAATATGACCGAACCGGTGACGATTGCCGATAAAACGGCGAGCCGCATTATCGTCGAAGGATTGGCGCAAGCGTTTCCCGACGATGCGATTTTGTCCGAAGAAGAATCGGACGACGCGGAAAATCGTCTGCTTGGCAAGCGCGTCTGGATAATTGACCCGATTGACGGAACCTGGGGATTTATCAAAAAAGACGGCGATTTCGGCGTGCAGATCGGTTTGACGGAAAACGGCGTGCCGGTTTTGGGCGTGGTTTACCTGCCGGTCGAAGACATTTTATTTTACGCCGCTAAAAACCAGGGAACATTTCGTATTGTCGGCGGCGCGGCGGCAGAACGTTTGCAAACGTCTGTCAAAACCGAATTTACGGATATGAATCTCGCTTCGAGCCGCAATCACCGCAGCCCGAAAATGCACCGCATTATTGAAGATTTCGGTTTTCGGCGAGAAGTGCAGCGCGGTTCGGTCGGTCTGAAAATCGGTTTGATCGTTCAGCAGATTTGCGATTTATACGTTCATCTTTCACCGCGCACAAAATTTTGGGACACGTGCGCGCCGCAAATTATTCTCGAAGAAGCGGGCGGAAAAATGACGGATTTGTTCGGCTTTCCGCTGCGCTACGATATTTTGGACGTGCAGAATCACAACGGAATCGTCGCTTCAAACGGCGCGGCGCACGGAGAAATTCTGCTCAAGCTAAAACCGTTGCTCAACGAATTCGGTCGCCTGCGAATCGCGCCGAAAGCCGCTTCTCAATAACAAAATGACTTACCTTTTATTTCGCGCTCTTTCGCGTTTTTTCGCGAGAAATCCGCATTACCTAAAAATCTCTAATTGCTAATCCAAACTTGAGATTAATTCGGCAAACCGGCGGTTTCTTCAAATAATTTAAGCGAAATAAAATCCGCGATTTTCTCCGGTTCTTCGTCGCTCAAAACCATTCTTTTCGCCCCGATGACGGCTTCCGCCATTTCTTCGGCGCGCAGTTTGAAACGATTGTCGCGCACGATCAAATCTTCGATCACGCGTCGTTCGAGTTTTTCACGCGACGCGTCTTCTTCCAAATCGGCGGCGACGGCGTATTCAACCGGCGCCGAATGATTTTTGATGCGAACGTGCAGCGCATTCGTCATTTTTTGCGCTTCGTCGCGAATTTTACCGAGTTCGAGCAGCGAATTGGGAAATCCGAGATGTCCGCGCAGAGTTATTTCGATGATCGGCTGCGGCTGGTTCGCGTCTTCGTGCCCGCGCGCCTGAGTTTTCACTAAATGCAAAACTTCTTCGGTGATTTGATTGGCGTCAACTCTGCCGGAAACATCATAAGGAATTCGTTGAAACGGACGCTGGCGGTAATCGGTGATATGCCGCGCGATTACTTCGTTGTTTTCGCCGACTTCGACTAAAAACGCGCCGCGCGTTTCGCGGTAATCGTCAATGCTCGTGATTTCGAGCGAGCCGGGATTAAAAGCCCAATTATCAATTTCGTAAGCCTTGTGCGTGTGTCCGAGCGCGACGTAGTTAGTAACGCTTTTTAATTCTTTTAGATTCGCGATGGAAAGCGCCGGAATCGGATGCGTTTGATGACCTTCAACGTCGGTGTGCAGCAGCAAAATTTGAAAAGCGCCTTCGCGTCCGTTTTCTTTGATCGCTTCGGTCAACATCGGAATCGCCCAATTCGCCGCTGCGCCGTACCAATCGGAACCGAAAATTCGCGCGTTTTTAATGTCAATAAATCCGCCGCGCGCGTCGTCGGCGTTCCATGGTTCGTAAATCATTCTGCCTTCGACGTTTTTCGGCTCGAGCAAATACAAAAGATTCCAGTTCGCCAAAGAACGAAGCCAGCTGTAATCGCTGTCGTTATGTTTTTGATCGTGATTTCCTTCAATCGTGACAACGGGAATTCCGGCATCTTTTAGAAGGCTCAAACCGGCAAAAGCGTAATTCATCGTTTCGGGCGGAACGTTTCGTTTATGAAAAAAATCGCCCGCCATAATGACGAAATCAACATTTTCGCCGATGGCGTATTTTTGCAAAACATCAATCCAAGCGTCGAAAAAATCGCGCGGCGATTCGTTGAGCTGATAGCGAGTGCAGCCGAGATGAATATCGGAAATGTGAAGAAATTTCATAATTTTATTAAACGCGTATTTTTCTTGATTGATGTTTTATTGACAGCTTTTTTTCTGTCTGTTTTACAAGTACTTTACTGACCGGACGATAATCTTCGTAAAAATTTCTCTTTGCGGTCAATCGCTTTATTATAATCGTTGCAATTATTTGTTTTCGAGCAATTTATCTGATGTATTTTCGCGGTTTGCCGTTCGATTGAAAATTTCAAAATCGGCTTTTGTAAATTATGCGCAAAACGTTGGCGAAATTGCTCTTTTCCTCGAAGCGAAAGTAAATTTACCGGCGATAATTTTGCAGGCATCCTCTCGTTTTTTATCACCATCATAAAGCGTCAATAACACATTTTAGCAATTAATAATTAAAATTGAACGCGCGTCAAACGCATCTTTTTAACGGCATTAAAACTGCTTTGATCAGCGAAAACATTAAGCGCAAATTACTGTTTAATATGATTTGTTTTGTGAAACATTGTTTTTCAGATTGTTGTTGATTTTGCCGTATTTTTATGTTTTAATATTTCGAGCGGCGCTTTATAGAACGGCTCGCTTGATTCAATATAATATCTGATCACAGATATTTCCATTCAAACCCAACCCCGTAAATAAAAGTTTAAAACTAATTTTAGTAATTCATTTTGGAGAAATTTAATGAAATTCCGTAATTTTCTAGTTTTTTGTATAGCTGCGCTTCTCGTTCAGACCAGCGGCGTTTTTGCGCAAATTGACAGCGCATCAACTCACAATTCGTATAATGCAAAAAATTATTCCCGGATATTTAAGGATAGATTTCAATCAATTTTAGGAAAAAGTCTGCTGGCATCAGCGGAAGCGAACAACATCAAATTTTCCGCGCCCGGCGCATTTGACGATGACGATCAAACGTCGGTTAAATTCGACAAAAGAGTTCAGAGTTTAATGAATTCGCCGGTTTTCGCCCGTTTTGAGGAATGGCTGCGAGAAGGCGCTGAAAACAGCAATGTCGCCGATCAAAGCGAATACGTCGCGCGCGGCGAAGCGATTGCGGCGGAACGACGCACAGTTCTCGATCAATTGATCAAACTCAATCCGCAGGCGGCGCTCGAAAAAGCGATTGCGGCGGACAAATTCAAAAATCTTCCTGCTTCAGTAAAAGAAAACTCCGAAAAAAGAATTAGCGCCGTCGGTGATTTTTTCGTTTACGCAATTGACGAAATGGATCACTCGAACGGCAAAATCGGCGATTCGCACATCGAACGCGAAGTCGTAATCGGCGAAACGCGTTACAAAGCATTGGTTTACGGCAGACGCGAGCTGATGACGACGAAAATGGCGATTCCGCTTCAGGGAATTGTTGTCGGCGACACGATGGTCGTTGATGAAAATCCGGCGCGCATTGTTGACGCGGCGGAAATCGGCGAAAAGGCGGCGGCGAACGATGCGAGCGTGACAGCTGAAGTCGGCGGCAAATTGAAAAAATTCGCCGATCGTCAGCAGTTGGAAACCTACGTCAACGAACAGATCGAATGGGAATCGAAAATCGGACCGACACGCGACGGCGAAAACGGCGAAAAATCGCTGACTTCTGCCTGGACTGAAGGACAGAAATCAGTTTTGGTAATTCGCGTAGACTTTCCGGATCGCGTCGGCGAGCCGATTTCATCGGCGGAAGGATTAAGATTGATGAACAACGAAGTCAATCCTTTTTACCTCAACAGTTCTTATAACAAAACTTCTTTGGTGACAACGGTAACGCCGCTGCTCAGAATGCCGCAGCCGCAGTCGAGCTATTCGGCAAACGCTTTGCTTTCAGACGCTTACGCCGTTGCTCGCGCTGCCGGATACGATGTCAACAACTACAATTTAGATGTGACGATGTTCGCTTACACATCGCGGTTCGGCTGGGCTGGACTGGCATCGGTCGGCGGTCGAGGAAACTTGATTAACGGCGCGTGGCAAATCGAAGTCGTCGCTCACGAACTGGGACATAATTACGGTTTGCTGCACGCCAATCAATGGCGTTCGAGCGATACTACATCGCCAATCGGTTCGGGCAGCAACGTCGAATACGGCGATTGCTACGATTTAATGGGCGCTTGCTATAACATGAGTCCGTTCTCGTATTTCAACACGCACTATAAACGCTTGTTAAATTGGCTTTCAGATTCGGAAGTGCAGACGGTAACGAGTACCGGAACTTACCGAATCTACGCGCAAGACGCCAACACGAGTGCCGGAATTCGCACGCTCAAAATCAACAAAGACGCTTCAAAAAATTACTGGGTCGAATTTCGTCAGCGACTCGGCGGAAATTCAGCCAACGGCGCACTGCTGCGTTGGGATTACTCAAGCCAGAATTATCGGGAAACGCAGCTGCTCGATATGAATCCGAGCACGACGAGCGTTGCCGATGCGCCGCTTTTAGTCGGGCAGAGTTTTTACGACAGCGCGAGCCGAATCAGAATTACAGTGGTTGGAAAAGGCGGCACGTCGCCCGAAAGTTTGGACGTTCGTGTCGAATTAAACTCAAACAACACGACGACACCGACGCCAACACCGAATACAACGCCGACTCCGACGACGCCGACGCCAACTCCGGCTTGTACTTACACGCTTTCACCAACGCTCGTCAATGTCAGCGCGGCGGGCGGAAGCGGGACTTTTACCGTTTCGACACAAACCGGCTGCGCTTGGAACGCGGTCAGCAATCAGAGTTTTGTGAGCGTCACGTCAGGAAACGTCGGCAACGGCAACGGAACCGTTTTTTACTCGGTGGCGGCTAATTCGAGCACCGCTCGAACCGGCACGATTTCCGCAGGCGGAAAAACTTTTACCATTTCGCAGGCTGGCACGACGACCGGTAGTTATTCGCTGTCGGCATCTCCGACGAGCGTTGCGCCTGGCGGAAAATGGGTAGTTAACTTTACGGCTCCTGCCGGAGCTTCTTATTACGATTGGGTCGGACTCTTTAAGGTCGGCACGCCAAACTCCGCTTACCTGAACTACGGTTACACAACCGGAGCGCCCGCAGGCAGTTTCGATGTTGTCGCGCCAACCGAGCCCGGACAATATGAGTTTCGGTATTTGCTCAATAACAGCACGGCAACCAGCGTCGTCACCAGCAACGTCGTAACCGTGACCGGCGGAGTAAATCCGACGCCGACGCCGGCAACTCCAACACCGACTCCGGCGACGCCGACGCCGACTCCTGCAACGCCGACACCAACTCCGGCAACGCCGACTCCGACGCCTAATGCCACGCCGACGCCGACCACGCAGCGCGTTAATGTGGCGCTGGCATCAAGCGGCGCAACGGCGACGGCATCGAGCGATTCGGGCGCGGCTTACGCTCCGGTCGGCGCAATCAACGGCAGCCGCACGTGGGCAAACGGCGCCGGTTGGCGCGACGGTTCGCCGAGTTCTTTCCCTGATTGGCTGCAAATCAACTTCGCGGGAACGAAAACGATCAATCAGATTGATGTCTACTCGGTTCGCGACGACTTCTCAAACGCATCCGATCCGGTTGATGGCGAAACATTCTCGGTTTACGGAATCACGGATTTTGAGGTGCAGTTTTGGACTGGTTCAAACTGGGCGAATGTTCAGAACGGTGTCGTTTCGGGCAACAATCAAGTTGTCAGAAAAGTGACATTCAACGCGGTCAGCACGGCAAATATCAGAATTGTCGTTAATCAAGGTTTGGCAAGTTACAGTCGCATCGTTGAAGTCGAAGCGTGGAGCGGCGGAACAGTAACCGCGACGCCGACGCCGACACCGACGGCAACACCGGCAACGCCGACTCCGACGCCTAATGCCACGCCGACACCGGCGACGCCGACTCCGACGCCGGCGGTTCGCGCAAACGTCGCATTGGCATCAAGCGGCGCAACGGCGACGGCATCGAGCGATTCGGGCGCGGCTTACGCTCCGGTCGGCGCAATCAACGGCAGCCGCACGTGGGCAAACGGTGCCGGTTGGCGCGACGGTTCGCCGAGTTCTTTCCCTGATTGGTTACAGATTGACTTTGCGGGAACGAAAACGATTAACGAGATTGACCTTTATTTCGTTCGCGATGACTTCGGCAACGCGTCCGATCCGACTGACGGCGAAATGTTTTCGCTTTATGGCGTAACGGATTTTGAGGTGCAGTATTGGACTGGTTCAAACTGGGCGAATGTTCCGAATGGCGCAATCTACGGAAATAATCAATTGGTCAGAAAAGTGACGTTCGCGCCCATCAGCACTTCGCGTGTGCGCGTCGTGGTCAACGGCGCTCAAAACTCTTACAGCCGCGTCGTCGAACTCGAAGCGTGGACTGGCGGAAGCGCTTACGTGCTCGAAAGCGGTCAACAAAATTCCGCTGTCGAGCAAACA
Organism: Acidobacteriota bacterium; assembly: GCA_005790265.1. Taxonomy (GTDB): domain Bacteria; phylum Acidobacteriota; class Blastocatellia; order Pyrinomonadales; family Pyrinomonadaceae; genus SXVE01. The sequence goes on from SXVE01000015.1 coordinate 7,639, forward strand.
TTCGGCGAAAAAGTCACCGATTGGTTAAATTACGCGTATGATTCAGTCAGCAACAGCGAGAAAGCCGTTGAAGCTGTTCCGATGCCGTAAATTAAAATAGCAAAAATGTAAATTAACAAACGCGCGTTTGTTAATTTACAAATCAAACAAAAAGGCTAAAGAATAATTGATTATTCTTTAGCCTTTTTACTTGTCTGTTTTTTACTTTGACCTAAACCGAATCAGGAATTTTTACGCGTGAAATCAAACCGAAAAACGTTTTTTCGACATTAAAACAATTGAACTTGCAATATCCGGCTGACGCTCGGTTTTGCCTTTTCCCGCTTACCTTTCTACAATATTCAAATGTCAGACGCTTTAGAAAAAGTTTTGGGAATCAAACACTTATCGCTGTTCCCGCTTCCGCTCGTTTTGCTGCCGAATGAAGTTTTGCCGCTTCATATTTTCGAGCCGCGCTACCGCAAACTGTTCAAAGATATTGAGTTGGAGAAAAATATTTTCGGCGTAACGCTGTTTGATCCGCAGGAAAATTTCGCGGAAAAACCGTCAATCGGTTCAATCGGCTGTGCGGCGGAAGTGCGCGAATCGCAGACAATGGACGATGGACGCTCTAACATTTTAACAATCGGGTTGACGCGCTATCGCCTGCTCGAATACGTTGACGCAGGCGAACCGTATTTAATCGGAGATGTGGAATTTTTTGAAGACGACGCGGAAGAGTCGGTGATTTTAGAGCCGCTCGTGCAGGAAGTCGGAGATTTGTTTGAAAGAGTCGCTAAAGCCGCTCACCAGTTAAGCGGACAACGCAGCAGTTTTCCCGAAATTCCGCGCGGCAATGCCGAACTGCTTTCTTTTCTCGTGACGGCGGCGTTTAATCTCGAAAACGATTTGAAGTACGAATTGCTCGAAACGCGCTCGACCGTTACGAGATTGGAGAAACTGCGCGGAATTCTGCTGCAATCGGTCGAAAAAGTAGAAGAAAACGCCGCCATTCAAAAAGTCGCGCAAAGCAACGGGCATTCAAAAAAGAAAATAGACATTTGAAGCAATTCAAACGTCTATTTTCTACCGTTTTAGTGATCAAGTTTAACCGACAAATTTGATTGATTTCGCCGATTACTGCCCGCCCAAACTTTGTTTAAAAAACTCGATAACTCTCTGGTCATACGCTTCGGATTGTTCCATCGAAGCGTTAATAATACTGAAACCGGACGGGCTGAGATCGGTTTTGCTACTCACTTTAGTCGTCGCCGGAAAACATTTTCCGAGCTTGGCGGTCGAATCCTGAAAACGCGCCGTGTCGTTTCCGGCGAGCAGTAAAACTTGGCGGTCATTCAGATTTTTTGCCGTTTCACACGCCGATTCGCGCCGGTAACAGCCGTCAAAATAGTAAAAATAAGTTCCCGTCTGCGCCAATTTTCCGGTAATCGAGCTGGCAAAAGGAAATCGCTGTTCGACTGCCGAAGCGAGCAGATCATCCGAATTACTCGGCACCGAATCGAGCACGAGAGCTTTCACCGTTTCCACTTTTGCCGCTGCCGAAAGCGCCGTCAGCGCGCCCATTTCGACGCCGTAAATTCCAATGTTTTGTCCGATTAACGGCTTACTCGAAGCCGATTTAACCGCGCGCAGAAACTCAATCGCGTTCAGCATATCGTCCGATTCGCATCCGGCAAACGAAGTGTTTTTAACCGACGGATTTTCGCCGTGACCGCGCGCGTCCGGCATTAAAACCGTATAATTGGAAGATTCACTGAGTTTAACGCCCAAATTGAGCAAATGCGAACGGTCGGTGCCGTAACGATGCAGCAAAATCACCGCCGGAGCGTTTTCCGCGCCCTTTAGAAGCCAGCCGCGCGCGCTGCTGCCGTCGTGATTCGTCCAGGTTTCTTCGGTAACCTGCGCGCCGCGCGCGCTCAATTGTCCGTATTTTTGCGGCGTCACTAAATAAGCGGCTTTTTTCGGATGTGCCGATTCATGATCGAGCCAGACGGAAGAAGCGACGATTGCCGCCGGGACAAGCAGCAAAACGGGCAGTATAAGTCCCGAAAAACTCTTGAAAAGACGTGTTATTCTTGCCATAAATTTGATAAAGAAAAGTGATACAACTTCGGAATGATTTTGCGAGTCTTATGATGACAGCCCTTGGAAAATTAGGCTTTCGGTATGCTGTCATAAATGTTACCATAAACGGCGTCAGGAAAGGAAGATGTTTTTATTATTATGAAAAAAGCAAGATTGTTTGCCGCATTTCTGCTCTGTTCGGTTTTCTGCTTCGGCGCTTCGGCGCAAATGCAAGCTCAAAACACCGTTAAAATCAATTCAAAAGAAAATTCCAAAACCCAGTTTTTCCCGCTTTCCGAATTAAAAGAAGGAATGAAAGGAACGGCGCGCACGGTTTTTCGCGGCTCGGAGCCGGAAGAATTTCAGGTTGAAATTTTAGGCGTCGTTCCGGGCGCAATCGGTCCGCATCAGGATATGATCGTCGGTCGGATTTCCGGCGGCGGCGCAGACCGAACGAGCGTTTTTGCCGGAATGAGCGGTTCGCCCGTTTATATTAACGGCAAGCTCGTCGGCGCGATTTCATACAGTTTTCCGTTTTCCAAAGAACCGATCTGCGGCATCACGCCGATTGATCAGATGCTGACGATTTTCGAGCAGAATCAAAAGTCGAAATCAAAAGCGACCGAACCGCGCGCCGTTTCATTTGCCGAACTCGCGGCGGCGACCTGGAAACCCGATTTTCCGAAAAACGCGGCGGTTTCAAGCGCGCTTTTAGCGGGCAGTTCGGCAAATTCGGCGCTCGCATCGGTTGCCGGACAAACATTTCAGCCGATTGCGACGCCGCTCAGCTTCAACGGATTTTCGCAAGAAACGCTCAATCTTTTCGCGCCGCAGCTTTTGCAAGCCGGTTTATTTCCCGTTTCGGCGGTCGGCGGCGCGGCGAAAATGACCGCGCTCAAAAAAGCCGATGAAACAACATTGGTCGGCGGCGATTCGGTTTCGATGCAACTGACGCGCGGCGATTATTCGATGGCGGCTGCCGGAACGGTCACTTTCCGCGACGGCGATAAAATCTACGCATTCGGTCATCCGTTTTTAAGTCTCGGCACGTCTGATTTGCCGATGTCGGAATCAAGCGTCGTCACCGTTATTCCGAATATTAATAATTCATTCAAAATGGCGGTTCCCGAAGCGATGGTCGGCAGTATGACGCAGGATCGCGCGACCGGCGTTTTCGGCAAACTCGGACAAGCGCCGAAAATGATTCCGGTGCGCATCAATCTCGAAACGAGTCGCGGACAACAGGAAACGCTTAATTTTGAGGTAGCGAAAGACGATTTTCTGACACCGCTTCTTTTGAATATTTCGATTTACAACGCTATCGTCGCCAACGAACGCGGACTCGGCGATTCGATGATTACGTTGAAAGGCGAAATCAAAGTAAAAAATCAACAGCCGATCAAACTCGACAATCGTTTTGCCGGGGCGCAGGCGTCGCAGTTCGCCGGAATTTCCGTCGCCGCGCCGGTTAATACATTAATGCGCAGCCGCTTCGACGATTTGGAAATCAGCGAAATCACGCTTGATTTGTCTTCGTCCGACGATAGCAAAACCGCCACGCTCGAAAGACTTTCGCTCGACCGCACGCAAATTCGCGCCGGCGAAACTTTTGAGGTGCAGGCTTTCGTTCGCACCGATTCGGGCAAAATTTTCGTCCAGAAAATTCCCGTGCGCATTCCGGCTGATACGCCGACCGGCAAACTTTCGGTTTCCGTCGGCGACGGAATGGCGATTCAGCAAAATTCAGCGCTGCTGCAATTCGTGCCGAAGGATTTGAGCGAACTCGTTTCCGTTATCAACAAAGTGAAAAAAGCCGATTTGCTTTACGTGCAAACTTACCGCACGACAAACGGCGCGGTGATCGGAGCCAACGAACTGCCGAATTTGCCGCCGTCAATGATGGCGACGCTGAACAACGACCGCACCGCCGGTGCTTTCAAACCGACCGTGCAAACCGTCGTCACCGAACAATCTGTCGCGCCCGCCGACTTTATCGTTTCGGGACAGCAGACGCTTTCTATCGAAATCATTAAATAAATTTCAGATTAAAAATTCATCGAAAAAGGTCAGAGAAAAACTTTGACCTTTTTTTTATTTTCGCTACACTGAAATATGAACAACCTAAACAACTTACTGAAAGCCGCCAGTTTTGCGGCGAAAAAACACACCGGACAAACGCGCAAAGGTAACGACGCCGCGCCGTATATTAATCATCCTTTAGAAGTCGCTGTTATTCTGTCGAACGTCGGAAAAGTCGAAGACGCCGACGTTTTAATCGCCGCTATTCTGCACGATACAATCGAAGACACGGAAACCGGCGCCGACGAAATCCGCGAGCTTTTCGGCGAAACCGTCTGCGGTTATGTGCTCGAATTAACCGACGATAAATCTTTGCCGAAACAGATGCGCAAAGATTTGCAAGTCGAACACGCGCCGCACTTATCAACCGGCGCAAAGCTCGTCAAACTCGGCGACAAAATCAGCAATATCACCGACGTAACCAACAATCCGCCGGATGGCTGGTCGCTTGAGCGCCGTTTGGAATACATCGAATGGGGCGAAAAAGTCGTCGCCGGAATGCGCGGCACCAATGAACACTTGGAACATTTTTTCGACGAGTTAATCGCTCAATCACGGGAAAAACTAAGCAATTCGGAAGCGTAAAAATTTTTAGCAAATAATAAAGAGCGGCGCGCGTAAATGTTAGTTTTACGCGCGCCGCTTTTTATTTACAGAATGGATTTTCGTTTAGAAATCGAATCTGATTCCGAGCTGAAGTTCGCGGTTATAACTCGAGTTAAACGTAAATGACGGCGAACCGGAAACGAATGTGCGCGGCGTCGCGAAATTTGTCGCTGCCGCTGACAAGCGATTCGGCAGCGTCGCATTAGCGGCGCTGAACGTATAAAGCGTGTTGTTAACCGCCTGCACGTTGGCGCGATTGAAAATATTAAAACCTTCGGCGAACAGCGATAAACGATAGCGTTCGCCGAAACGAATGACACGCCCGACGCGCAAATCAACTTGATAAATCGCCGGCGTCGAAAACTCGTTGCGCAAAGTTCCGGGAACGCGGTCGGTCGAAGTAATGCCGTCGTTGTTCGGATCGCCCGCAACAAGCGCCGAATATGCGATGCCCGATTGCGCCGTGAAAATTCCGGTGAAAACGTAATCGCTCAACAAAGCGCGCACGAATTTATTTTCGCTGTAACGAAAAGTTCCCGTTTCGTAAACCGGGCTGAAAACAAAGCGATGACGCACATCTAAATCCGAACGTCCGTATTCGCCCGTCAGATCGAATTGATTTTCAGCGATTTTCGCATCGTCGCCGCCGCCCGGCACGACCGAAGTTTGATCGGGTTTATCATCCTTGGCTTTCGACAAAGTGTAATTCGTGTTGAACTGCCAGCGATTGGCAAAACGGCGGTTAAATTCAAACGTCAAGCCTTGATAAAAAGATTTCGCCGTGCTTTCAAACAAAGAAATGCGCTGAAACGACTGAATCGGACGCGCGGCGGGAAATCGCTGAAACGTAAAAGTTTCGCCGCTCGGCGTCGCGGCGGTCGTCGTCACTGGCGCGCTTAAATTCGCATTGCGCGTGCGCGTCAAATCGCTGCCTTTAAACATCGTGTACTGCACGGAAAAAGTCGTGTTCGCGAAAACTTCGCGCTCAAACTGCAAGCGCGCTTGTTGCGTGTACGGCTGTTCGTAATCGCTGTCAAACAAATAAAGATTCGGCGTGACGGCGGCGACATTAGTCGGAACGCTTGTAAACACGTTCGGGTAAGTCGGGCATAAAGTCGGATTCGTCACGCAATTGATGTCAATTGCGACGACCTGAATGCCGTTTTGCGAATGCGCCGTGCCGGTCAGAATCGCGGGCGTGCGTCCGTAAAAAATTCCGTAGCCGCCGCGCAAAACGGTTTTTTCGTCGAATCCGTAAGCGATACCGAAACGCGGCGCGATGTTATTTTTGTCTTTCGGCTGAAATCCAGTGTCGAATCCGGCAGCAAGCAGCGCGGCGTTCGGATTGGTAATCGGCGGTTTTGCAATCGTTTGATAATCGTAGCGCAAACCGAGATTGAGCGTTAACTTCGGTCGCACGCGCCAATCGTCCTGCACGAAAAAGCCGTATTCCGAATTGTTCGGCTCGGTCGTTCCGCCGGTCGTTCCCGCGCCCGCGAAACTCTGGCGATAACGCGAAGGACGATTGGCGGCTAAAGCCTCGTAACCGGTCAAAGTAACGGTTGCGTTCGGATTTGTCGGCGTTGGAGCCGGAACGCTGATCGGGGAAAACGTATATGAACCGCCGAAAAGCCCGGGGAAAAAGTTGAACACGCGGTCGAAAAGCAAATCCGCTCCGTATTTGATCGCGTGATTACCTGTCAAAAACGTTTGATTGTTAATAAATTGGTAACGATTAACCGTCGTTTCGCGCGGGCTGAAATTGTTGCGTCCGAAATTAAAAGTGCCGTCGTTAATGCCGCCCGCACTTGCCGCAACAGCGACTTCCGGCTGATCGGAATTCGCCAAACCCGGTTCGCGGTCGCGCGAATACTGAAAGCGAAATTCGTTGAAATACGACGGCGTAATCGTATGCGTCCACTGCGTCGTCAGCGCCGACGTTTTGACGTTGCTGTTACCCGTGTGTTCTTCGGCGCTCAATGTTCCCGAATTTTCGAGATTCGTTCCGGTAAAATTCTGCTGGTTGAAACGCACCCAAACTTGATTACGGTCGTTGATGTTGAAATCAACTTTGCCGAGAAAAACGTCTTGCTGGCGATTGATGTTGTAAGAATTAACGCGCGGCGTGAGCAAAGTCTGGATGCTCGCCGGAGCGAATCGCAACGAATTGAGCACGACCGGATTCGGCAAATCCGAACGCTGCCCTTCGTAAGCGGCGAAGAAAAATATTTTATCCCGGCGAATCGGTCCGCCGAACGTGCCGCCGAATTGATTGATTTGTCCGGCGGGTCGCGGGCGATTCGCCGCAACGAGATTCGGGTTGCGCGCGTTCAATGATTCGTCGCGGAAATATTCAAACGCGCTGCCGGTAAAACGATTCGTGCCGGATTTCGTCACGACGTTGATCACCGCGCCAGCCGCGCGTCCGAATTCCGCCGAAAATCCGTTTTGGTTGACTTGAAATTCTTTGACCGTATCAATCGAAAACTGCGACGGCGCGCGTCCCGAACCGATTCTGCCCGAACTTTGTCCGAAAAATGTATTGTCCGAACTCGTGCCGTCAATTTGCAGACTGTTCAAAGTTCCTTTTTGCCCGCCGACCGCCAAATCTCCGGCGCGCGTCGGATCGCGGACGATTCCCGGCGTCAAAGTCGCAAAATCTAAAAAGTTGCGTCCGTTCGTCGGCAGATTAATCACGCGGCGTTCGTCAACCGTCGAAGCGATTGACGTGCGTGTTGTTTCGACGCCCTGACCTTCGGCGTTGACGTCCACGACGTTGACCGAACCGCCGACCGAAAGCGTGATTTCGAGCGTTGTTTTCGCGCCGACCGTCACTTTGATATTTTCATAAGTCGAAACGGCAAAGCCGGACGCGGCGGCGGTTTCGACTTTGTAATTTCCCGGCGGCAAAAGCACGAACACGAAATTTCCGTCTTCGGTCGTCGTCACGGTTTTGCCGAATCCGTTGTCCTGATTGGTTGCCGACACCGAAACATTCGGCACGACCGCGCCTTGCGGGTCAACGACACGACCTTCGATATTGCCGGTCGTTGACTGCGACTGCGCCAGTAAATTACCGGCTAACAATAAAATTGCAATAAAAAACGGTATGATTTTCCGCATTATATAAAAGTTCCTTTTAGTATTTTTGATTGATTAAACCCTGGCTCGACGAGTAGTTTTTAAATGTAAAAATTTAAAAACTGAATGGTATGACAATTAAGAAATCCGGGCAAGCAATCGGATGTAAAATAGTTGTTACGAAATTTTATATCGCCCGTTGCAGAGTGTTGTTTAACTTTTGGTGGTTTGAATATTGCGGATCGAGTTTTTTTTCAGTTAATTTTTGGCGTTTTCGCCTTCAACCCAGACTTCGCCGTCGGCGTAAACCTCTTTTTTCCAGATTGGAACCGTGCGTTTTAATTCTTTAATCAGCCATTCGCATGCGGCGAATGCGTGGCGGCGATGCGGCGCGGCGACGGAAATGACGACGCTCGTTTCGCCGATTTCTAGTTTTCCGAGACGATGAACGATGCCGACGTTTTCGATTTCAAACTCGGTTTTCACCTGCGCGACGAGTTTTTCCATCTCTTTGAGCGCCATCGGCTCGTAACCTTCGTATTCGAGATAAAGCGTTTCGCGCCCTTTGGTTATTTGCCGCACGAAACCGTCGAGCGTCACAATCGCGCCGCAATTTGCCGGAACAACGCGCCGCGCAATCGCGCCGACATCAAGCGTTTCAGTTGTAATTTCGCAAAAATCCATAAAAATCAGCCGCCCGAAACCGCCGTAAAAATCGCGAGTTCGTCGCCGTCTTTAACAATTTCGTCGCCGCTCGCATATTCCTGATTGATGGCGAAAAGCAGTTTGTGACTTTTCAAACGCGGATATTTGCCGACGATTTCAGCAAACGCTTCGTTCGCCTGAATGTTTTCAGCCAGCGAAACTTCGATTTCCCTTTCGCCGGTTTCTTCCGCCGTCGCGCCGAAAAATAAAACTTGTACTTTCATAAAATCAGCTTTATTTTACCGCGACTGTCTCAACGCGACAACGCCGCCAACATTGAAATTAGCGGCGTTACCGTTTTTGAGATTTTTGATTTTTCCGGCGCGGCGATGGAATTACGCTTTCGGTGCTCTTGAAATTTCGCCTTTCGTGACGCTTTGCAGAAATTCGGTCATCCATTGTTCGCCGGTTTTTTCGGGAAAATCGTTCGGCTTCGTTTCCGCGAATTTCAGCGACGCGATCAGCGGAACGACGTTTAATCCGTTAATCGGTTTTTGCTGTCCGAGCGCGAGAATATTTCCCATCGGACGCACCGGAAGTCTAACCAAATCAATATTTTCCCTGGTTGGCGCGGCGCAGTTTTCCGCCGGACTCGTCACCAGATATTCGCGGCACGTCAGCGGGCGTTCTTCGTGGATCGAGCACGATTCTTCGACGAGAAAAGGACATGGAACGCCTTCTTTGAAATAATCCGACAGCACTTTTAATGTTTCCGCGTTTTCGTATTCGGCGCAGTTTTCAAATTTTTCCAGCCAGCCGTTTTCAACGAAATGCGCGAGCGCTTTTCTGAATCGTTCGCGAATCGCGCCGCGTTGCGGTTCGGGCATTCGCTCGACGATAGCGGCGATGTCATACGCTTCGATTTCGGAAACCGCGACGAAATGACGGCAGCACGCGCCGCAGCCTTTTTTGCAGGAAATTTCCCTGCCTTCCCGGCGCGCCGCCGCCGTTCCAAATTCGACGTAAAGATCGGTAATCTGCTGAAAAATCGGCAGCATTCTCTGCGGTTTCACCGGATTCGCCTGCACGGTCAGCTGCATCTCAAAAACCGCACCGTCAACCGCCAACTGCATTTGTCCCGTCACCCATTCATCTTTTTCCATATCTAAAAATATTTAAATACAAATTTTTTGATTGCGCGAGTTTGACGAAATTCACAATAAAAATTGCCGTTTTTAAGTGTAAAAAGTTGAGCCTTTATATTTGGGCAAATTACATTTCTGACAATTTTCAACAAAAATAATATTTGCCGACCATTCAAAAAATTTACGCCCGCATTTCGGGCAATTCCAATGATAAATGTATTGGTGCGCTGAAAATAGACAAATCACAAAAAATGCAAAAATCAGAACCTCGATTCCGAAATTTTCCTCAAATCTATATCCAAAAAAGTTCAGAAAAAGCGTGGGTAAAGTTATAACCAGTAAAGGCGCGGCAAAAACCCAAAATAAAATATTGCGTCTGCGGCGATATTCTTCCCATTGTTTTTGGTAAGGATATTTTTCCTCCATTCGTTAAATTCGTTCTATTTTATCGCGCCTTCAATCGGACTCGATGCGCTGGCGTAGAGGCGTTTCGGCATTCTGCCTGACAGGTATGAAAGTCGTCCGGCTTTGACGGCGTAATTCATCGCGGTCGCCATTTGCGCGGCGTCTTTGGCTTCGGCGATTGCCGTGTTCATCAAAATCGCGTCCGCGCCGAGCTCCATCGCGATTGCCGCGTCCGACGGAACGCCGACGCCGGCGTCAACGATAATCGTCGCGTCGGGCAGTTGTTCGCGCATGATTTTCAAATTCGACGGATTTTGCACGCCCATTCCCGAACCGATCGGCGCGGCGAGCGGCATCACGCACGGACAGCCGATGTCGAGCAGTTTTTTCGCCATAATCAAATCGTCGGTGAAATACGGCATCACGATAAACCCTTCTTTAACAAGCACTTTCGCTGCTTCGAGCGTTTGCTCGTTGTCGGGCAGAAGTGTAACCTTATCGCCGATCACTTCGAGTTTGATCCAATCGGTTTCAAGCGCTTCGCGGGCTAATCGTGCGGTTCTGATTGCGTGTTCGGCGTCGTAACAGCCCGCCGTGTTCGGCAAAATCTGCATTTCCGGCGCGAGGTAATCGAGAAAAGATTCGGTCGCTCTATCTAAAGGAACGCGATTAACCGCGACCGTCACCATTTCCGCGCCCGACGCTTTGTGCGCGCGCTGCATTTCCTCGTGCGAGCGGTATTTTCCCGTGCCGATAATCAGGCGCGAGTTAAAAGTTTTTCCGGCTAAAACAAAAGAGTCAGTCATAAACAATTACGAATTACGAATTACGAATTACAAATTTTGTAATTTAATCTTAACAAAAAATCAAACAAAAGAAATGCGGATTGAAATTTACAATTTCAATCCGCATTATTCGTAATTCGTAATTTTTAATTCGTAATTGACTTTCACCCGCCGCCGACGAAATGGATGATTTCGATTTTGTCGGCATCGCGAATCGTAATCGAGTTCCAATCTTTTTTGCGCACGACTTCTTTGTTGAGTTCGACGGCAACGCGCGCCGCTGACAGCGAAAATCGTTCGAGCAATTCGGCTAAATTTATTTCTTCGGCGATTTCCTTTGTTTCGCCGTTAATCAAAACTTTCATAAAAAGATTTTCTCTTATGGCGAAAAACTTTGTCCAATCGTTTAATCAATGCGCGTGATTTCAGTTGTGCATAATCACTCGGCGCAGTTCGACTTGTTCGCCGTCGTTCATCGCGCGAACAAGCAGCGCGGCGCGTCCGGTGCGAAAATGCGGCAATTGCAGATGAACGGTTGCCACGCCGCTCTGGTCGGTTTTGGCGTGAAAAATCAGCGGGCGAAAACTCGAACCGAGCACTTTGATCATTACCTGCGCGCTGCCGATTCCGTTTTCCGCCGTGCCTCGGCAAACCAGAAAACTAATCGTTTTTCGGTCGCCGCCTTTGAAAGTTAAATCGGCGGGAAAGTCAATTTTCAAACGGCTCGATTGCGGCGGTTCAAATTTGACGACTTCCGAAACAATTTCGACCGCTTCCGCCGGCAAAATTATTTCATCCTCAATGATTTCGATTCCCTCGATAATCAAGTCTTCACTGATATTTTCCGCAAACGGAAAATCGGGTTTCAGCGCGATTTTTGAATTGTCCCGAGTTTCAACGACGGGCGTGATTTTTTCCGCTGGTTTCAGCGGCTCGCTCGGCAACAAACTCTGCATTTGCTGCGGCGTCGCGGTAGTATTCGGAATCGTTTTTTCAGCAGCCGGTCGAATTTGTTCGATTTTTTTCTGAACTTCTTTCGCCTGATCGGTGACTGATTCGCGCGGCGTTTGAGAAATCAATTCCGCGTTACTTTTCGCTGCCGGTTTTGCCGGTAATTTCTCTGCCGGTTTGACAACCGGAATTTTCACTTCGGCAAAATTTGAATCGGCAATTTCGTGAAATACTTCTTTTCGGGCGAGAACCTGTTTGGCAGCGGAATTTCGCTCCGTCATCCGCTTTAAATCTTCGATACGACCGGAGCTGATCGCCGCGCACATTAACTTGTGCTGTTTCTGTAGTCGTTCGGCAAGCGTTTTTTCATCAAATTTACCGTTTAATAAATCATCGTAAGGCGAACGCTTGCTCGCCAAAATCGTCCCGCGATTGTACACGAGCGACAGGATAAGCGGCGTTTCGACACCTTTATCTTCGGTCTGAACGTGATAAGTCACGCCCTGATATTCGACATCTGTATTAAATCCGGTAATCACAAACGCTTTTGATTAATATTATGAATCGGCGAGAATTTTAACGACCGCGGTTTTCAAGCGTAATTGCCGAAAACCGTTACATACGAAATTAACATAAGCGGTAAATGACGGTCAATAAATAAAAACCGGCACGCCGATTGAACGAGACTAAAAATTGCCAATCAACACTTGGCTTTTGTTTCTTGACACTAATTCGGGGTTAACTTACGATTGAATTTGTACCAAAATTCTCAATCTTTTATCGAATCCGTTTTCAGCACAGGAATTATAGAATTTTGAGCGAACTTCAAACAAGGAAACTTTATCTAAACTAATGTCTGAATTCAGTCTGTTAGATTATGCGCCGATTGGCGTGATGTTTTTGGTAGCAATCGGATTTGCGGCGAGTCAAATTTTGGTAACCCAATTAATCGGACCGCGCAAAAGAACAGCTACCAAACTGATGCCTTATGAATCGGGAAAAGATCCGGTCGGGTCGGCACGCGACCGCTTTTCCATTAAATTTTACACAGTCGCCGTTATTTTTCTGCTGTTTGATATCGAAGTTTTGTTTATGATTCCCTTCGCCGTCGCATTCAAATATTTGCTGGCGCAGGAAAAAATCAGCCCGATCGCATTTGGAACAATCGCCTTTTTAGAAATTTTGGTTTTTATCGGAACGCTGATCGTCGGTTACATTTACGTTTGGAAAAAAGGAACATTCGATTGGGGCGTGCAGGCGCGTGCTGAAGCGCGGACGGAAGCCAAACAAATGGCGAAAGAAAATAAACAGCAACGAATCAAAGAAATACAGCGCGCGGCTTAGTCAAGAAATTGGAGACAAACAATGGGTTTAGAAAATACACTTTTTGAATCGCTGCCGGACGTGATTACCGTCAAGCTCGATGCGGTCGTTAACTGGGCGAGAAAGTCATCATTGTGGCCGGCTACATTCGGACTCGCTTGCTGCGCGATTGAGATGATGAACACGGTCAGTTCGCGTCACGATCTTTCGCGATTTGGCGCGGAAACTTTTCGCGCGTCGCCTCGCCAAGCCGATGTGATGATTGTTTCGGGTCGTGTTTCGCGTAAGATGGCGCCGGTTTTGCGCCGTATTTACGATCAAATGCCGGAGCCGAAATGGGTGATTTCGATGGGCGCGTGCGCGACGAGCGGCGGCGTTTTCGATAATTACGCGATTGTCCAGGGCGTTGATAAAATCGTGCCGGTTGACGTTTATGTTCCCGGCTGTCCGCCGCGACCGGAAATGCTTGTTCACGCGATTATGATGTTGCAGGACAAGATTATGAACGAATCGGTGAAAGATCGCCGCGACACTTTTGAAGAAGAATCACGTCGTTCAATCGTGCCCGGAACTTTGCCGGTTACTGAAGGAACGGCGCTTGAGCTAGAAACGGAATTGGAAGTTGCGAACAATCAGGTTTCGCGTCCTTATACGATTCCGTCGCGTCACGAAAGACGTAAATCATCATAAAATTTGAGCGGCGAGAGTCAAAGAACAAAGCGCCGCTCTTTTCCGATTAAAATATGGCTGACACAGCAATTTTGCTTGAAACAATCGAAAGACTGAAAGCTGAAAATCCAGCTTGGATTACGGATTTCAAAGATGCCCGCGGCGAAATTACGGCGATGGTTTCACGCGAACACATCGCCGATGTTTGTTATTTTTTGAAAACAAATTACGGCTTCGATATGCTTGCCGATTTATGCGGAGCCGACAACGGACCCGAGGAAGATCCGCGATTTGAAGTTAATTACCATTTGTTTTCGACAAAGACTTTTCAACGCCTGCGTCTGAAAGTTTCTTTGAGCGAGGATGAAGCGAGCGTTGAATCAGTTGTCGGCGTTTGGCGCACGGCGGATTGGCACGAGCGCGAAACTTTCGATTTGTTCGGCATCAACTTTGACGGTCATCCGGATTTGCGTCGAATTCTTTTGCCGTCTGATTTTGACGGTCACGCACTGCGCAAAGATTTTCCGTTGCGCGGATATGAACCGTATAGTTTAAGTTAAATTTGAGATTTTCGATGTGCGATTTATGAACAGGAGGCTTTTCATAAATCCAAAATCCAAAATCAAAGATCCAAAATTGATATGAGCGTTGCAGTAGAAAACATTCCCGGTCAGCTTGACGTTTTAGACCAGTCTCTCGAATCGCAAATGACGCTTTCGATGGGTCCGCAGCATCCTTCGACGCACGGCGTTCTGCGGCTTGAGTTGAAACTCGACGGCGAACTCGTTGTTAAAGCCATTCCCGACATCGGTTATCTGCACACGGGAATGGAAAAGCTGTTTGAGTATAAGAAATATCAGCAAGGAATTGTCATCACCGACCGAATGGATTATCTCAATCCGCTCGGCAATAATTTGGTTTACGTGATGGCAGCGGAAAAACTGCTCGGATTGGAAATTCCGCAGCGCGCGCAAATTATCCGCGTTCTGATGTGCGAACTGCAAAGAATCGCGTCGCATATGGTTTGGCTCGGCACGTCCGCGCTCGATCTCGGCGCGATGAGCGTGTTCTTTTTCTGTTTCCGCCAGCGCGAAAAAATTCTCAATATGATCGAATCGGCTTCAGGCGGACGAATGACGCCGAGCTATTTTCGCATCGGCGGTTTGATGATGGATTTGCCCGCCGGTTTTGAAAATCGCTGCCGCCAGTTTCTCGAAGGTTTCATCGAAGCGCTCGACACGTTTGAAACGCTCGTCACCGGCAACACGATTTGGCAAAGCCGCACGCAAGGCATCGGCGTTATTTCACGTGAAGATGCGATTGATTGGGGTTTGACCGGACCTTGTTTGCGCGGCAGCGGCGTCGAACTCGATTTGCGCCGCCACAATCCGTATTCCGGTTACGAAACTTACGATTTTGAAATTCCCGTCGAAAACGACGGCGATGTCTGGTCGCGTTTCAAAGTGAGAATGCGCGAGCTTTACGAATCGCACAAAATCGTTCGCCAGGCGCTCGACAGATTAACGCCCGGACCGATTAAAGCCGACGCGCCGAAAGTTGTTTTGCCCGACCGCGACGATATGCGCAAACATATGGATTCGCTGATTCACCACTTTTTAATCGTCGCCGAAGGGTTTTCGATTCCTGAAGGCGAAGTTTACCACGCGGTCGAAGGATCAAAAGGCGAACTCGGCTGTTATATGAAATCGAACGGCGGACCGAAACCCGACCGCGTGCATTTTCGCGGACCGAGCTTTATCAATTTATCGGCATTGCCCGTGATGAGCGAAGGCGAAATGATCGCTGACGTGGTGGCGATCATCGGCTCGCTCGATATTGTTTTGGGCGAAATTGACAGATAATTGACAGCTAAAAGATCATGGCAGACGAACAATTAAACTATCGGCTCGATGAAATCTTGAGAATTACTACCAACTTGATTACTGCCGTCAACGAGGTCAGAAAAGTTCAAGAAAATCATACTCAAAAACTCGAAACAATCGAGGCTGACGTTTCCGTTCTGAAAACCGATGTTGCTGTTTTGAAAACCGATGTTTCAACTCTTAAAAATGAGGTTCGGATCAATTCAGGAAAACTCGATGACTCGATAAACAGAATCCTCGAAATGCATAATCGCATTTTCGAGATTGAAAAACATCTCAAATCTTTAGACGAAAGACAATTGAATCTTGAAATCGAAATGAAGCAGATTTTTTCGGAACTGCAAAAATTAGCTGATAAGATTGAAGATAACGCCGACGCGAAAGCAAAAATTGACGAGTTAGATTTGCGCGTCGAAAAATTAGAAGAAAAGGTATTCGGATAAATATGGCATCAGCAGTTGCAACGGATTTTACCAATCAAATTGTTTACACGGATGAAGTGGCGGATTTTCCGCCCGCTGTCGTCGAAGAAATGCGTTCACATTTAACGAAATATCCGGCGGACAGAAAACGTTCGGCGCTGATTCCGCTTCTTTTCGTCGTTCAGCGCGAGCGCGGCTGGATTGATAATCCGGGCGTTAATTTCTTGGCGAAGTTTTTGGAATTGGAAGTCACCGACGTGTGGGAAACAGCGACGTTTTATTCGATGTTCAACTTGCGTCCCGTCGGTCGGCATCACATCCAAATTTGCAAAACGCTGTCGTGCAAAATTATGGGCGAGCCGGAAATTACCGATCATATTTGCCACAAACTCGGCATTCACGCCGGAGAGACGACCGCCGACGGCAAATTTACGGTTTCACTCGTCGAATGTCTCGGAAGCTGCGGAACTGCGCCGATGATGCAGATCGGATTTGATTATCACGAAGATTTAACGACGGAAAAGGTTGATAAAATTTTAGATTCGTTGAAATAGATGGAAGTCAGATTTGAAGTTTTCCGCGGAATGTTCTCAAGCTGGAATGATTTATTTCAGCAGGCGGCGGAATTTGCCAGCCAAATCGGAAAAGACAGACTGATCGGAATCTCGCATTCCTCCGATGGAAGCGAAGGCGTAGTAACAGTTTGGTATTGGTTTTAAACCTTTAGTTTTATGGAAATCAAAGCAATCGGATGTGAGCCGTTACAACTCAAGCGAATGCACGTTAAAGACGGGCACACGCTCAAAGTTTTTCAGGAAACGGGCGGTTACGCGAGTTTGAAGAAAGCGCTCGGAATGACGCCGGACGAAATTATTAACGAAGTCAAAGCGTCGGCACTACGCGGACGCGGCGGCGCAGGATTTCCGACCGGAATGAAATGGTCGTTCGTGCCGAAAGATTCGCCGAAAAATAAATACGTCGTCTGCAACGCCGATGAATCCGAGCCGGGAACGTTTAAGGATCGCTATCTGCTCGAACGCGATCCGCACGCGTTGATTGAAGGAATGCTGATCGCGGCGTTCGCGCTGAAAGCGTCGGCTTGCTACGTTTATTTTCGCGGCGAATATCGTTATCTGATTGATATTTTAGACCGCGCGATTGAAGAAGCGCGCGCCGCCGGAATCGTTGGCAAAAACATTTTAGGTTCGGATTTCTCGTGCGAATTTTACTCGCACACCGGCGCGGGCGCGTATATCTGCGGCGAAGAAACCGCTCTGCTTTCATCGCTCGAAGGCTATCGCGGGCACCCGCGAATGAAACCGCCCTTTCCGGCGGTCGAAGGTTTATACGCTTCTCCGACCGTGGTCAACAATGTCGAAACTCTGACGAGCGTCCCGCAAATCAT